>NZ_JAIGQA010000032.1:0-55328 GCF_019733245.1 Streptomyces sp. WAC04114 | reverse complement strand
CGCGATAATCAGGGCATGCCCGACCCCCTCCCCGTCCCCGAGTCCACCGGCCGGCTTCTGGGTGATCTGCTGGCGGTGGGTGAGGCCTACTCGCTCGTCCTCGCCGGCGGGTACGCGGCGCTGGCGCACGGGCTGGTGGAGCGGACCGGGCCGGACGTGGACCTGGCCACCGAGCACCCGGCCGCGCTGGAGACCGTCGCGGACGCGGTCCGCAGCGGGCTGGTGGGGCGCGGCTGGCTGGTGCAGACCCTGGAGGCCGGGCCGCTGTCCGCCCAGTTCCTGGTGACGGACGCGCCGAGCGGCGTGGAGTACCAGGTCGCCCTCCACAAGGAGGTGCTGTGGCGCCCGGCCGTTCAGACGGAGCTCGGTCCGGCGCTCGCCCTCGACGACCTCGTCGGCACCCGGGTGCGGGACCTGGCCGACCGCGGTCTCGCGCGCGACCTGGTCGACGTCCGGGCCGCCTCGGCCCGCTGGAGCCACCCCGAGCTCGAGGAGCTCGGCCGCCGCCATGCCCCCGACACCTTCGACCTCACCGACCTCCAGGCCCGGCTGACGGGCACGGACTGGCTCGACGACAGGGCGTTCACCGCGCAGGGCCTCGACGGGCCGTCCGTCGCCGGGCTGCGCCGCTGGGCCCAGGAGTGGGCCGACGACATCGCGGAACGCCTCATCGAGGGCGAGGCCCCGGACGAGGAGTGACCCGCGCGACCCCGCACGGGGACCTACCGGTCGGTACCCTGAGCCGATGGGGAACGGGGCAGCCGGGCAGGTGGGGGTCGTCGCCGCGCTCGTGCGCGCGGCGTTCCTGGTCGACGGTGTGTACGCGGAGGCCAGCCGGGCGTACGGACTGACGCCGCAGCAGGGGCAGTTGCTGTGCGTGCTGATGCCCCAGCCGTACGGGATGAGCGAGCTCGGCGAGACGCTCGGGCTCGCGAAGTCGAGCCTGACCGGGCTGGTGGACCGGACGGTGCGGCGCGGACTGGTGCGGCGGGAGGCCGACCCGCGCGACGGTCGGGCCGTGCGGGTGGGGCTGACCGACGAAGGGGCCGCGCTCGCCGGGAAGTTCTACGCCGAGACCTGCCGTCGCATGGAGGCACTGCCGTCCGGGCTGAGCGTCGCCGAGCGGGACCGTCTGGCCGTCCTGCTGTCACGGGTCGTGGCGGACAACGAGGTTCCCGAGGTGTTCGTGGAGGGCCGAACGGCCGTGGTCTGCGGCGGCTCACCCTCCTGAGCCGGTCTCACAGCTCACCGTCCTGCGTTCTTCCCGCCTCGCCGCCCCCATCAGCAGCAGCGTCACCCCCGCCGACCCCACGGCCATCATGGTCATCGCCTGCGCGGGAGAGGTGAGTTGGGCCAGGGAGCCCGCCAGTGCCGCCGCGACCCCCTGCATGGTGAGCATCCCCGCCGAGTGCAGCCCCAGGGCATGCCCCGACAGCTCGTCGGGGGTGAGGGCCACCAGGCGCTCCTGCTGTACGAGGCTCGCGCCAAACCCCACGGAGGCCAGCGTCACCGCGGCCGCCGCCAGCGGCAGCGCCGGATGAAGGAGGAACGGCACGTACGGGACGGCCAGGAGCAGCAGGAGCGGGAAGCCCAGGCGGGGGCGCAGGCGTGGCGGCAGCATACGGCCGACCAGCACGTCCCCGGCGAGCATGCCCAGCGCCGCGCAGGCGAACAGGGTGCCGGCGGCGTCGGGGGCGTAGGAGACGTAGAGGGATTCGCAGCCGACGATCAGGCCGTTGGGGATCCACAGAGCCAGATAGACCTGGCGGCGGGGCGGCGAGGACCAGAGGAGGGCGTTGGCGCGCCAGGTCGCCGACGCCGAGGGGCGGCCCGTCGCACGGGGCGGGCGCGGGGACAGGCACAGGCGGATCACGAGCGCCGCCACGACGTAGAGCGCCGCCGCGAGCAGCAGGCCCGTCCGCGGTGAGAGGACCGCCACCAGGACGCCTCCGGTGGCGAACCCGATGATCTGCGTGACCCCCGACATCATGTTGAAGACCGAACGACCCAGCAGGTAGCCGTCCTTGGAGAGAATCTCGTTCACCAGGCCCCAGCGCACTCCCCCGCCGAGCGAGGCGACCAGACCCTGACCGACGAGGACGGCGAAGACGCCCCAGAGGGGAAGGGCGGGCAGGGCGAGCGCGGCCGTGCCGGCGGCGAACGCAAGGGAGATGCCGGTCAGGGTGGACCGCGGGGGCAGGCGGTCGGCCCCCGACAGCAGGAACGTCGCCCCGAGCACCTGCGTCAGCGACGGCCCGAACATGCTCAGCGCCGACAGCAGGGGCGAGCCCGTCGCGCGGAACACCAGGACACCCAGGGCCAGTCCACTGATCGTCTGGGCCACGCCGGTTGCCGAGGAGGCGAGGAAGAGGGGGGTGAACTCCGGAGTGTGGAAGAGCTGGCGGTAGCTGCGCATGCGGCGAGTCTCCGGCGGGCGTCGAGGGCTCGTTATTGTTTCGCCGGGGCGCGAAAGGTGAGGGGGCGGCATGGGCTGGTGGCAGGTCAACGCCGACACCCTGGCCGGGAGCCGGTTCGTGATCTCGCCGTTCGCCGAGGCCTTCGCGAGTCTGCGGCTGCTGCACGGCGCCGAGGCGGCGCATCCCGGCGAGCGACGGTGGCTCGACGCGCATCTGCCGGCCTACCGGCGGCGGCTCGCTCAGGACCCGGTGACCGCGCAGTTGATCCGCGCCGGGATCGGGCGGGAGTGGACGGCCGACTTCCTCTCCCCCGCCCCGCGCGACGGGGAGACCTTCGAGCAGGGGGTGGCACGGGTGCGGGCGGCCGACCCTCAGGCGGCCCGCGCCGACCTGACCGTCTCGCTGCGCGGCCCGGTTCCGGCCCGGCTGCACCGGGGCGACCTGCCGGAGCGCGCCGCGGACCTGCTGACGTACGTCTGGACCACGGCCGTGCTGCCGTACTGGCCGCGGCGCCGGCGCATCCTGGAAGCCGATGTGGTCGCGCGGACCGCGCAGGTCAGCCGGGGTGGCTGGGCGAGCGCGCTGGACACGCTGCGGCCGGGAACGCAGTGGCTCGGGGAGAACCGGCTCCAGGTCAACGCGCACGAGTACCCGCCGCGCGAGCTCTCCGGCGCGGAGCTGGTCTTCGTGCCCATCACGACGCAGCACATCGGCTGGGTGGCGTGGGAGGGGACGGACCGGTACGCGCTGGTCTACCCGTGCGCCGGGGCGCTCGCCGACCCCGACGGCAGGCCCGTGCCCGCGAGTCTGGGCGCGCTGCTCGGCACGGCCCGCGCCGGTGTGCTGGTCCGGCTGGGCTCGCCGCTGAGCACCAGCCAGCTGGTCGCCGTGACCGGGCAGGGGCTCGGCTCGGTCGGGCGGCATCTGCGGGTGCTGCTGGACGCCGGTCTGGTGGAGCGGCGTCGGGCGGGCAGGTCGGTGCTGTACTCGCGGACGGCGGCGGGGCAGGTCCTGGTGGACGCCGCCGAGGCCCGGGACCGGCCCGGGAAGCGGCGGAGCTAGGGTCTGCTCATGACGACTACCAACGGTTCCTCTCCCCTCGACGTCGAGATCGGTGCGCTGCAGGGCGGCCCGGCCGACCTGTCCCAGTACGCGGGCAAGGCGGTGCTCGTGGTGAACGTCGCCTCCAAGTGCGGCCTGACCCCGCAGTACACGGGCCTGGAGAAGCTCCACGAGCAGTACGCCGGGCGCGGCTTCAGCGTCCTCGGCGTGCCCTGCAACCAGTTCCTCGGGCAGGAGCCCGGCAGCGCCGACGAGATCGCCGAGTTCTGCTCGGCCACGTACGGCGTGACCTTCCCGCTGACCGAGAAGGTCGAGGTGAACGGCGAGGGCCGGCACCCGCTGTACGACCGCCTGACCGGCTTCGCGGACGCCGAGGGGCACAGCGGGGACATCCGCTGGAACTTCGAGAAGTTCCTCATCGGCCGCGACGGGCAGGTCGTCGCCCGCTTCTCGCCGCAGACCGAGCCGGACGCGGCGGAGGTCGTGGCGGCGATCGAGGCCCAGCTGGCCTGACGGCCGCCGCTGCTTGACCTTGCCCCTGGGTCAGGCCCGAGCGTCCTCGTCATCGGGCGGAAGAGCCGCCCGATGACGGAGGATGCCGTGGTGGACGGACCGGAACCGAACCTGGAGCTGCTCACCATCGGGGCGTTCGCCGCGCGTGCCCGCCTGTCGCCGAAGGCCCTGCGGCTGTACGACCGGCTGGGCCTGCTGGCGCCGGCGCAGGTCGACGAAGCGACCGGCTACCGCTACTACCGCGCCGGCCAGGTCGAACGGGCCCGGCTCGTGGCGATGCTGCGGCAGCTGGACATGCCGCTCGCCCGGATCGCCGAGGTGGTCGGGGCGGGCGACGGGGCCGGGGCTGCCGAGCTGCTCGGCGCGTACTGGGCGGACGTCGAGGCGCGGGTGGCGGGGCAGCGGACGCTCGCCGAGTACCTCCGTGGACGGCTGTCGGGGAGGAGCTCCGAGATGTACGGGAAGTTCACGGTCGAGACGGTGGAGACACCTGCGCAGGTGGTGATCTGCGAGATGCGGCACACGCTGGCGGACGAGCTGCCGGCGTGGATCGGGGCGGCGCTGGGCCGGCTGGAGGAGGCGGCCCGCGAGTGCGGGGGCGTGGCCGGGGTGCCGTACGTCGCCTATCACTCGGAGGTGTCGATGGAGAGCGACGGTCCGGCGGAGGCGTGTGTGCCGGTGGCTGACGAGGAGGCGGCCCGGGCCTGGGTGGAGCGGCGGGGGAGGTCGTGGGAGACGGCGGTACGGGTGGAGCCTGCCCGGCGGCTGGCGTACACCAGGATCACCAAGGCGCAGGTGGCGCACCCGCAGATCCTGGCCGCGTTCGAGGCGGTGGAGGAGTGGATGGCGGCGCGGGGGCTGACGGCGACGGGCCCCTGCCGGGAGCTCTACTTCGCGGACTGGGCGGCGACGGGGCCCGAGGACCCGGTGTGTGACGTGGCGTTCCCGGTGAGCTGATCCCCCTCGGGGTCCCGCGGGCACAAACGGAGCCCTCTCGGCAAGGACGGCGATGCTGGTCGAGAGGGCTCTGTCGGTGGTGCTTGTGGTGCTGTCGGTCGCGGGGTCAGGCCTTGACCGAGGCCACGAAGGCGTTCCACGCGTCGGCGGGAAACGCCAGCTTGGGGCCCTCGGGGATCTTGGTGTCCCCGAGCTCCAGGGCCTCGGTGACGGTCGACCTGACCATCACGCACGCGCCGTTGTTGTTGGTGTAGGAGGACGTCGTCCACGTTTCCGTGGCGCCCAGACGAATTGCCATGTTCGCTCCGTTGCCAGTTGCGTTTACGCCAACCTGTGCTGGTGGTTGGCGTGATCGACGCTACTCGCCAACATCCTCGTTCGGAGCAGTCATTCACTCGACTGGATGGCATATTCCAGAGGAGACTTCCAGTCAGGTGTGTCAGGGGTGTAACATCCCGCGCTTTGCCCGACGGAAGATCATCCTCCGGCGGCGGCTCAGCGCGCGTACTCCTTCGCCACGTTCTCGATGAGCTGCCGGGACTGGTCGACGTTCAGCGACTGCGCGCGCAGGTGCTCGTACATCACCGTGTACTTCTGCACGTCGAGCGGCTTCTCCAGGTACAGGTCGCTGGTGACGCCCTCGATGTAGACCACGCTCGAGTCGGCCGCGTCGGCGAACTCCAGGATCGAGTACTGGCCGTTGATGCCCGCGTGCGCGCCCACCTCGAACGGCAGGACCTGCACGGTGATGTGGGGCAGCTGCGACATCTCGATGAGGTGCTCCAGCTGCTCGCGCATCACCGGCCGGCTGCCGACGACCCGGTGCAGGGACGCCTCGTCCAGGACCACCCACAGCCGCAGCGGTTCGGTGTCGGCGGTGATCCGGCCCTGCCGGCGCAGCCGGACCTCGACACGCTTGTCGTTGTCCGCGTCCGAGGCCTCGGGCGAGCCGCCGCGGATGATGGCCTCGGCGTAGGCCCGGGTCTGCAACAGGCCGGTGATGATCTGGGGTTCGTAGACCCGCAGCGACTCGGCGTCCGTCTCCAGGCCGATGTAGACGCTGTAGGGGATGTCCCCGAAGGCGTGCCACCAGCCCTGCTGCCGGGAGTCCTTGGCCATCTGCATGAGCGAGTCGACGATGCGCTGGTCCTCGACCTCGTAGACCCCGCACAGGTCGCGGACGTCGCGCTGGCTGATGCTGCGCCGTCCGTTCTCCAGCCGGCTGATCTTCGACTGCGACACCAGCAGCCGCTCGGCCACCTCTTCGGCCGTCATGCCCTTGAGCTCACGGAGCCTGCGGAGCTCCTGGCCCAGCCGGCGCCGCCTGACGGTGGGATTGACATTGGACGCCACGGGACGTGCACCTCCGGCTGCGTGCCTCTACTTTGCGTATCTGCTGTTGAGCAGACTGCCACCAAGGTGCTTACTACCGCTGGGAAACGGTGGATATGCGACGGGTACACGCCAGTTCGGGCACGACACGCCGAGCGGGGCGAAGAGAGTGTGTGCTCTCTCCGCCCCGCTCGGACAGCGGCTCCCGTGACCGGGTTCGGGTCCCGTGGTGCGTGTTCCGGTCGTAGGCCGTGCCGGCGCGGCGCGGCTCAGTGGGCCGCGACGCGCGCCATGCTTCCGTGGCGCGGTTGCATCGGAACCCCCCGGGCGGGCTCCGCTGCGGGCCTGGTGCCGCCGGCGGCCTGACGGCCGGACGGTGCCGGGTTGCGGCGCGGCTGGGCCGCGACGCCGTTCTGGACGTCCATCACCGCGTGCGCGACGAGACCGCCCATGGGGTCGTGCCTGATCAGGTCCCTGAGCCGGGAGCGAGAGGAGCGTCCCTCGTTGCCCGGGTACAGGTGCTTGCCGAGGCCGACCGCGTGGGCGAGGGCCGCGAGTGCCGCGGTCCGCGGGTCCGGCGGTACGCCGGTGCGGATCGCGGAGTCCAGCCGGGCCCTGATCTCCCGGCTGATCTCGGTGTCCGTCGCCTGGTAGCGAGTCGTCGGCAGCACCCCGCACATCTGGCCCGCCACGGCATGCACCATGCCGCACCGCTCCAGATGCGAGAGGTAGGTCTGGCGCAGCCCGAGACGCGGCCCGCCAATCCAGTGGACGGCTCGCACGGGAGCGCCACGCCTTCGCAGCAACTCCAGTGCGCAGTCCAGTGTTGGATCTCCTGTCGGCCGTGGCGCCACCACGGCGATACGATCCCCGTCTGGGGCTATCCGTCCGGCCAGCGCCAGCTCTACTAGCTGTGCTCCGGCCAGACCGAGGTCGAGCGACTGCGGCTGTGCGGTGGTACCCGTGGTCGGGTCCAACGCCAGCAGCAGAAGCTCTTCCGGAAGTGTTCTGCGGCTCCTGCCCATCCATGCCTCCCCGCGTGGATGAAAGACAGGGTGACCCCTCTCACATTGGTCTGTCGAGGGTGCGTGACCGGTTCGTAGTGGAACCAGTAGGTATGTCGTTCTCGTCTACCGGATGGGTTTGGCCCGCACACAGGACACTGGTACATGGTTCGGACAGCGCCGGAGCGGTGTCACGGGCGGCGGTTCACGGTTCGGTACGCGCACGCGGGGAGCAGCGGCGCGAGGAGGAGGCATCGGTGGCGGGCGAGTCCCCCGACAGGTCGAAGCAGCGCGAGTCGTCGGCACGAGAGACGTCGGGGAGCGCGAGTCCGGTTCCGGAGGCCAGGAGCGAAGCCGCGGCCGATCCGCGGCTCGCGGTCGCCCGGGACGCGGAGAAGTCCGCGGCACGGGGCGGTGCCGACACGGCGACGCGCGTGCTGTCCACACGCACGGCCGAGACCCCGGGGAACACGGGGCGCTCCGCGGGCGACCCGAAGCCGGAGAACGACGCGGGCCGGGCCGAGGGCGACTCGGACACGAAGAGCACGGCGGCTGACGCGGACGCCGAGAAGGCCGAGGGCAACTCGGGCACCAAGAGCGCCGCGGGCGACGCCGGGCGGGCTGCGGCTGACGCGGACGCCGAGAGGACCGAGCACGACTCGGACGCGAAGAGCGCGGCGCGCAACGCCGGGCGGACCGCGGGCGACGCGGACGCCGAGGGGACCGAGGACGACTCGGGCACCAAGAGCGCCGCGGGCGACGCCGGGCGGGTTACGGGTGACGCGGACACCGAGGGCACCAAGGACGACTCGGACACGAAGAGCACGGCGGCTGACGCAGACGCCGAGAGGACCGAGGGCGCCTCGGGCACGAAGAGCGCGGCGCGCAACGCCGGGCGGACCGCAGGCGACGCGGACGCCGAGAGAGCCGAGGGCGACTCGGGCACCGAGGGCGCGGCGGACGGCGCTGCGGGTAACTCCGGGCGGTCCGGGGACGGCTCGACCGCCGAGGAGACCGAGGAGGCCGCGGCTGACGCCGGGGAGGGTGCTTCCGGCTCCTCCGTGGGGTCCGAGGAGTCCGGGGCCGACAAGGCGGCCGCCGACGCCGAGGGCACCGACGGGCGGCTGCGGGATGTCGTCGCCGCGTGGGTCGCCTCTGCGGACGGGGGCGAGGAGTCTGCCGCCGCCAAGGGTGGTGCCAAGGGCGCCCGAGAGGCCGCCGAGCGCACGGACGAGCCCGCCGAGGCCGACACCGACGCCCACCAGGAGGCCGGGAAGGCCGCAGGGGCGTCGCAGACCCCGTCCGACGCCGGGAACGCGGACAACGGCGCGGACGACTCCCACCGCCGCGAGGCCGGGCGCGACGAGGTGGCCCGGGGCGCCGCGGACGAGGCCGACGCGCCCGAGGCGGACCGTTCCGCCAAGGGCGGCAGCACCGGCACCGCCGAGGCCGCCGAGAAGACCGACGACAAGGCCTCCGAGCCCGCGGACCCGCGGGTCTCCGGCGACGCCGAGCCCGAGTCGAAGGCCCCCGCCGCCAGGACCGCACCCAAGGCCGCCGCACCCAAGACCGCCGACGCCAAGACCGCCGACGCCAAGAACGACGCCGGCGCCACCAAGGCCCCGGCCGAAGGCCCCAAGTCCGGCAAGCCGGACAGGACTGACGGCTCGACCGACGACGACGCCCCCACCGAACGCCCCGTCGACCAGCCCACCGCCGTCTTCAAGACCCTGCGGCCACCGGTCGATCAGCCCACCACCATGCTGAAGCTCGGGGGCGCGGCCAAGGACCTCCCGAAGTCGGACCTCCCGAAGAAGGACGCTCCGACAACGGACGCTCCGAAGAAGGACGCCCCGGAGAAGGACGCCGAGCGGACCAGCAAGTTCGTCGCGCTCAAGCCCCTGGACGACCCGGCGGCGAAGAAGCCCGTCGCCCCGGCCGAGGCCACCGCACCCGTCCCCACCGTCGGCCCCGAGCGCACCACGCAGCAGCCGCTGCCGCCCAAGCCGCCGCTGGATCTGCTGGCCGAGCTCACGAACACCCCGCCGCCCCCGGAGACCCCGCTGCGGACGGCCGCCCGGCGGGTGAAGATCTGGACGCCGCTGGTGCTGCTGCTGATCGTGGTCCTCGCGGTCGTGCAGAGCGTGCGCCCGCTCCCCTCGCCCACCCTCGAACTCACCGCCAAGGACAGCTACACCTTCGAGGGCGGCAAGGTCGACATCCCCTGGCCCGCCGACGGCCAGGCCGCGCTGGACGTCCAGGGCATCGGCACGTTCGGGTCCTCCGGCGAGCAGAAGCCCGTCCCGATCGCGAGCGTCGCCAAGGTCATGACCGCCTACGTCATCCTGCGCGACCACCCGCTCAAGAGCGGCGAGGACGGCCCGAAGATCCTGATCGACCAGGCCGCGCAGGACCAGTCCGACGCCGGCCAGGAGTCCACCGTCGACGTCACCAAGGGCGACAAGATCACCCAGCGGGAGGCCCTGGAGAGCATCCTGATCGCGTCCGCGAACAACGTGGCGCGACTGCTCGCCCGCTGGGACGCGAAGTCCGAGAAGGCGTTCGTGCAGAAGATGAACGACGCCGCCAAGGACCTCGGCATGAAGAACACGACGTACACCGACCCGTCGGGCCTCAACAACACGACCGTCTCCACGGCCGTGGACCAGGTGAAGCTCGCCAAGGCCGCCATGCTCCAGCCGGCGTTCCGCGAGGTCGCGACGATGATGTCGTACGTCGACTACAAGCAGAAGAAGCACGACAACTGGAACCGCCTGGTCGGCTACAACAACGTCACCGGCATCAAGACCGGCACCACCACCTCGGCGCTCGGCAACCTCGTCTTCGCGGCCAAGAAGGACGTGAACGGCGAGACCCACCGGATCATCGGCGCGGTCGTTCGCCAGCCCGCCGGCGGCCCGGACAACACGATCCTTGGCGCGGCTCTCCATGAGGGCGACAAGCTGATCCGGGCCGCGCAGGGCGCGCTGGAGTCGGCGACGATCCTCAAGAAGGGCGAAGTCGTCGGGTACGCGGACGACGGTCTCGGCGGCCGCACGCCGGTCGCCGTCACCGAGGACGTCACGGCCGTCGGCTGGGCGGGCCTGTCCGTCAAGCTGACGTTCGCCGGTGACGACCTGCCGCACACGGCCGAGGCCGGCACCAAGGTGGGCACGCTCACCGTCGGCGACGGGACCACCAGCGCCGTGAAGGTTCCGGTCGCCCTCCAGAAGGACCTGGCGGAGCCGGGCTTCGCCGCCAAGCTCACGCGCCTCGGCTGACCCGGGGCGGCCGCACCACCGCACTCCGCCGGTAACGGCCCGTCCGGGCGCTGCCCGGCGGGGTGCGTGCTAGCGTCCCGAACCGGGACAGGTCACCGCTCGCGGCCACGCGGCAGCGGAAGCCGAGAACAGAAGACGGGACACGGGGAGTGCCTTCGAGTGGCCACTGCGGAGCCGACACGCGCAGACGACGCCGAACCGGGCTCGGTATCAGGCCCGCGAATACGCCTGCCCGAAGCACCGGAAGACAGCGCGTCCGGAAGCGGCGCGCCTGAGGACGGCGGCTCGCGGTTCGAGTGGCCCGCCCCCGTCCTGGCGCTGCGCGAGCGCATGCTGCGGCACCCGGTCCTGTCCGTCACGGGCCTGGCCGCGGCCCTGCACATCCTCTGGTTCTTCACGTTCGCGAACAGCGGCGGCGATCTGGCCGCGCAGGACGCGTGGGCCGAGTTCGTCGGCCGGCACCCGGACTCGGCGTACAACCTCGCCTGGTACGGCGGGATGCACCCGGTGTCGTACAGCGTGGTGTCGCCGTATCTGATGTCGGTGCTCGGTGTGCGCACCACGATGATGATCGCGGGGACGGTCTCCGCCGGGCTGCTGACCCTGCTCCTGCTGCGCAGCCGCTCCGTGCGCAACCCCCTGTGGGCGTCGCTGGCGGGCGTGTTCGGGCTGTTCTGCAACGCGGTGTCGGGGCGGGTGACGTTCGGTCTGGGCATGATGTTCGCGCTCGGCGCGGTCGCCGTCGTGTTCTGCTGGCCCTACCGGTGGCGGTACAAGCGCTGGGCGAAGGCCCTGAGCGCGGCGCCGCTGGCCGCGCTGGCCACCATGGCGTCACCGGTCGCGGGCCTGTTCGTGGGCCTGGTGGCGGTGGCGCTGTTCCTGCAGAAGCGGCGGCCGGGCGCATGGGCGCTGGGTCTGGCGCCGAGCGCGGTGGTGGCGGTGTCGGCGTGGCTGTTCCCGTTCTCGGGCACGCAGCCGATGATGATCGGCTCGGTGCTGCTGCCGCTCGCGTTCTCGGTCCTCGCCTACGTGCTGGTGCCGCGGGACTGGAAGACGGTCCGGCTCACGGCCGCGGTGTACGGCCTGGGGGTCGTGCTGGTGTGGCTGATCAGCTCCCAGATCGGTTCGAACATCACGCGGCTGGCGATGCTGTTCGCCGGGGTCGCGCTGGTCGCCGCGCTGCCGTTCACGGTGCCGCGCAGCCGCAAGTGGTACGCGGCCGTGGTGGCACTGTGCGGTTTCGGCGTGTGGATCGGCTTCAAGACGGTCGACGACATCGTGCACACGGCCCCCGCGGCGTCCTGGTCGCGCGAGCTCGCGCCGCTCGTCAACGAGTTGCAGGAGGTCGGCGCCGAGAAGGGCCGGGTGGAGGTCGTCCCCGCCCGCTCCCACCGCGAGGCCTCCGCGCTCGCCCCGTACGTCAATCTGGCCCGCGGCTGGAACCGCCAGGCCGACATGGAGCGCAACCCCCTCTTCTACGACGACACCCTCAACTCGGCGAACTACCACGAGTGGCTGAAGCGCTGGGCCGTGCACTACGTCGTCCTGCCGAAGGGCGAGCCGGACGGTGACGGGGGTCAGAGGGAGCGGGCGCTGGTGCGGCGCGGGCTGCCGTATCTGACCCAGATCTGGGGCAACGACACCTGGCAGCTGTTCAGGGTGACCGCCCCGACCCCGCTGGCCGAGCCGAACACCGTGGTCGACCGGGCCGAGCAGGGCGAGATGGTCCTCCAGGTGAAGAAGGCGGGCCGGGTCCTGGTCCGCATCCCCTACTCGCCCTGGCTGAGCATCGTCGACGCGGAGGGCAAGAGCCTGAAGCCGCCGCAGGAGACGGAGGAGTCCAGGAACCGTCCCGAGGGTGAACCGAAGACGTATGTGAACGTCAACGGCTGCCTGGCGGAGACGGAGGAGGACGCGCAGGGCGACAAGTGGACGGAGCTGCTCGCCCCGAAGGCCGGGACCTACCGCCTGGCGGCGCCGTACCAGCTTCCGCGGGGCACGCCGTGCCCGGAGGAACTGCGCTGAGCCGGTCCCTCGCACCCCTCTGAACCCATCGTTCCCGTTCGATTACAGTGCTGAAGTCGTACGTGTGGACGGTGCCCCTGGGGAGGTCTAGGTGGGTGCGACTGCCGGCGCCGTCTGGGGCCGTACAGAGCAGCAGGACTTCCGCAGCCGGGTGCGCGGGACCCTGCTCGGCGTGGCCGTGGGAGACGCGCTGGGCACGCCCGTCGACAGGCTGACCATGGACGCCGTCCGGGAGGCGTACGGGGCGGAGGGCCTGGTGGACCTGGCCCCCGCCTACGGCAGACGCGGCGCGGTCACGCACCTCACCCAGCTCACCCTGTTCTCCGTCGACGGGTTGATCCGGGCCCAGGTCAGACGGGACACCGGCGCCTGGCATCCGCCGACCGATCTGCACCGGGCGTATCTGCGCTGGGCCGCCACGCAGCGCGACTGGGGGCCCGACGAGCGCCGCAAGGAAGACGGGTGGCTGGCGCGGGAGGAGTGGCTGTACGCGCGGCGCGACCCCAGTCGCTCCCTGCTGCTGGGGCTCGGCGACGAGACCATGGGAACCCCGGAGGCACCCAAGAACCCTGGGGAGGCCGGGGCCGAGGCCGCCGCCCGGTCGGCGCCCTTCGGGCTGCTGGTGGGCTGGGAGCCGCAGCTGGTCGCCCAGCTCGCCGTGGAGTGCGCCGCGCAGACCCACGGCCACCCCACCGCTGCCCTCGCGGCGGGTGCGTACGCCGTGGTCGTGCACGCGCTGGCGCTGGGCGAGAGCCTCGACGCCGCCGTGCAGCGGGCCTTGGGGCTGCTGGCCGCCCGGCCGGGGCACCAGCCGGTGTCGGACGCGCTGCAGCATGCGCTGGGCGCCGTGCGGCAGGGCATGCCGGGCCCGGAGCGCGTGGCCGAGCTGAGCGGGGCGGGTACGGCGGAGGGGCTCGTGGCCGCCGCCGTGTACTGCGCGCTGGTCGCGGCGGACGTCCGGCACGGGCTGTGCCTCGCGGTGAACCACGACGGCCCCTCGGCCACCACCGGCGCGCTGACCGGCGGTCTGCTCGGCGCGCTGCACGGGGAGACCGCCCTGCCGCCGGCCTGGCTGGCCGAGCTGGAGGGCCGCCCCACCATCCTGGAACTGGCCGACGACTTCGCCATGGAGATGACGCAGGGGCCGGCCCTGCACGGCCCGGCGGGCTCGTCCCCGGGCTGGCTGGCCCGGTACCCGCGCGGCGTGTAGGACGGCGCACACGTTTCTCACGTGTGAATCGCGCCCCTTCTCATTGCTCACTCCCGTGGCATGGGCACGTCACCGTACCGTGGTCGTCCCGTCACCTTCGGTCCACAGGATCTGCACGGCCCGACGCGGGACCACCGTCCTGCGACTGCTGCACCGGGCTCGTCCGTTCACCCCCCTTCGTGGAGGCACTGTGCGCAACCTGCGCGGGACACAGACGGCCGCGATCGCCGCGGCTCTGGCGGCCATGGCGGTTCTGCCCGCCCCGGCCCGGGCCGCCGGCTCCGGGCTCCCGGGGGTGACCGCCACCACCGAGACCCCGGCCCTTCACGGCGACGACGCCGGCGGCAACGCCGACGCCGACGACCCGGCGATCTGGCGCAACGCCGGCGACCCCGACGCCAGTCTGGTGATCGCCACCGCCAAGGAGGGCGGCCTGCGCGTGTACGACCTGGCCGGCAAGGAGGTGCAGTCGATCCCGGCGCCGCCCGCCCCCACCCCCGACGACAAGCCCGGCCGCTTCAACAACGTGGACCTGATCTCCGGGTTCCCGCTGCCGACCGGCCGCGCAGACGTCGCCGTCGTCACCGACCGCGGCCGCGACCACCTGCGGATCTACCGCATCACCCCCGGCGCCGCCCGGCCGCTGACCGACGTCACCGACCCGAACGCCCCGCTGGTCTTCTCGAAGACCCAGGACGAGGTCAAGGACCAGGCCACCCCCTACGGTCTGGCCACCTGGAAGGACAAGGCCACCGGCCGCTCGTACGCCGTGGTCAGCCGGCGCAGCCGCACCCGGCTCGCCCTGCTGGAGCTGCGGACCACCGCCGCCGGAGCGGTCACTTACCGGCAGGTGCGCACCTACGACCTGCCCGCCTCCTTCACCCTCCCGAACGGCTCGTCCTGGACGCCCTGCACCGACCCGGGCGACCTCCCGCAGGTCGAGGGCATGGTCGTGGACCCGGCGAACAAGGTGCTCTACGCCGGTCAGGAGGACGTCGGCATCTGGCGGCTTCCCGCCGACCTCGGCGGCCGGCCGAAGCTGATCGACAAGGTCCGGGAGTACGGCGTCCCCGCCACCTACGACGAGGCGACCGAGGAGTGCGTCGCGGGCGCCGACCCCGGCTACGGCGGCACGCACCTGTCCGCCGACGTCGAGGGCCTGACCATCCTGGACGAGGGCGGCGGTGACGGTTACCTGCTCGCCTCCAGCCAGGGCGACAACACCTTCGCCGCGTACGACCGCGAGGTCTCCGACGACAACGAGTACGAGAGCGGCTTCCGGATCACCGCCGGGACCGTCGACGGCTCCGAGGAGCGCGACGGCGCCGCCGTGCTCAACGCCCCCCTCGGCTCCCGCTACCCGAACGGCCTGCTCGTGGTGCAGGATGGGCACAACACCCCGGGCGAGACGGACGGGGACGGAGAGGTCCGGGACAACACCGACTTCAAGTTCGTCGACCTGCGCAAGGTCAGCCGCGCGCTGGACGAGGACGACTGAACAGCCTTGCGTTCTCCGCCCGTTGCGGGCGGAGAACGCACGATCGTCGCGGCCGTGCGGCCGCTAGTCCTTCACCGCCGTGCGCACGGCGCTGTCCTCCACACCACCGGCAGGCGCCGGCACGGCGGCCGCTGCGGCGCCGTCCCCGTCCGTGTTGATCTTCTCGATGATCGCCAGCCGCTCCGGTGTGTCCTCCGGCCGGATGTAGCCGACGAGGATGTACAGGACCAGCGAGACCGCCAGCGGGATCGACACCTGGTACTGGAGCGGCACGCCGCCCTCGACGTTCCAGTTGACCGGGTAGTTCACCAGCCAGAAGGCGAGCAGGCCCATCGACCAGCTGACGAGGGCCGCGGTGGGGCCGGAGCGGCGGAACGCGCGCAGCAGGCCCAGCATCATGGGGATCGCCATCGGGCCCATCAGTCCGGCCACCCACTTGATGACGACCGTGATGATGTCCTTGAACGCCGGGGAGTTGACCTGGGTCGCCGCCGCCATGGACAGACCGAGGAAGACGACCGTGGCGATGCGGGCGACCCGCAGGCCCTGGCTCTGGTTCCAGGCCCGGGCCCGGGCCCAGATCACCGGCGCGCAGTCCCGGGTGAAGACGGCCGCGATGGCGTTGGCGTCGGAGGAGCACATGGCCATGGTGTGCGAGAAGAAGCCGACGATGACCAGGCCCAGCAGGCCGTGCGGCAGGAGCTGTTCGGTCATCAGGGCGTAGGAGTCCGAGCCGTCCGGCTTCTGCGACTCGACCAGCAGCGGCGACATCCACATGGGGAAGAACAGGACCAGGGGCCAGACCAGCCAGAGGATCGCCGAGAGCCGGGCGGAGCGCTCGGCCTCCTTGGCGTTCGGCGTGGCCATGTAGCGCTGGGCCTGGTTGAGCATGCCGCCGTTGTACTCGAAGAGCTTGATGAAGAGGAACGCGAGCAGGAACACCGTGCCGTACGGCCCGACCAGCGGCTTCTCGTGGCCCTGGAGCTCGGGCGAGTCCCAGACGCCGAAGAAGCCGCCGTGGTCGTCGAGGCGTACGAACACCGCCACGAACATCGCGATGCCGGCCAGCAACTGGATGATGAACTGGCCGAGTTCGGTCAGCGCGTCGGCCCAGAGGCCGCCGATCGTGCAGTAGATCGCCGTGATGCCGCCGGTGATGAGGATGCCCTGGTTGAGGGAGATCCCCGTGAAGACGGACAGCAGGGTGGCGATGGCGGCCCACTTCGCGCCCACGTCCACGATCTTCAGCAGCATCCCGGACCAGGCCAGCGCCTGCTGCGTCTTCAGGTCGTAGCGGTTCTTCAGGTACTCCAGCGGGGAGGCCACGTGGAGCCGGGAGCGCAGCCGGTTGATGCGCGGCGCGAACAGCTTCGACCCGATGGCGATGCCGAGGGCGATGGGGAAGGACCAGGTGACGAACGACGTGACGCCGTAGGTGTAGGCGATCCCCGCGTAGCCGGTGAACATCACCGCGCTGTAGCCCGACATGTGGTGCGAGATGCCGGACAGCCACCAGGGCATCTTGCCGCCCGCGGTGAAGAAGTCACTGACGTCGTCGACGCGTTTGTGCGACCAGACACCGATCGCGACCATCACGGCGAAGTAGCCGATGAGCACGGCCCAGTCGAGACCGTTCATGTGCGCCCTCCCAGGGATCAGCCCGGCGCTCATCGTGGGCGCTGCCGCGTGAACACGACAAGTAACCGTAGGGTCAAGGGGAGGCAAAATCGTTCGTCGTGATGGCCTTGGTTCATCTACATGAACGCATCATCTCGGCTCATCGCATCAACTCCCCCGCGTTGACCAGCAAGGACTGCCCGGTGATGGCCCGTGCCCGGTCCGACGCCAGGAACACCGCCGCATCGGCCACGTCCGCGTCCGTGGCCAGCTCGGGCAGCGCCATCCGCCCGGCCAGCCGCTCCAGGACGGTCGCCTCGTCCACGTCCTCCGTTTGTGCCGTGAACCGGACGTACGCCTGCACCGGCGGCCCCCACATCCAGCCGGGCAGCACGGTGTTGACGCGGATCCGGTACGGCCCGAGCTCCCGCGCCAGCGAGTACATCGCGCTCGTCAGCGCCCCCTTCGAGGCCGCGTACGCCGCCTGCCGCACCTGCGAGGGGGCGGCCACCGCCGACTGCGTCCCGATGAACACGACGGATCCACCGGCCTCCTTGAGCGACGGCAGACAGGCCCGGGTCATCCGCAGCGTGCCCAGCAGGTTCACGTCGAGGACGGACCGCCAGGACTCGAAGTCTGCGTCCTCGAGACCGCCGAAGTAGCCGTCCAGCGCGGCCACATGGACGACGGCGTCGATCCCGCCGAACCGCTCCCGCGCCACCCCGGCCAGCGCCTCGCACTGTGCCTCGTCACGGATGTCCGTGGCGCGGTACACGGTGCACGCACCGCCGGGGTCGATCTCGGCGGCCGTCTTCGCCAGGCTCGCCTCCGTGCGGGCCCCGAGCACGACCCGCCCGCCGTCCCGCACGACGGCCGCCGCGACCTGCCGCCCGAGCCCGGCCCCGACCCCCGACACGACGACCGTCTTTCCCGCGAGCAGTGACATGGCAGGACCTCCCCGGACCGGACCCTGGTGTTCTATCTGACGGAGCGTCAGAGTATGGGTCAGTCACCGACGAAGGGGAAGGGCATGAGCGAGGACACCCGCAGCGAGCTGTACGCCGAGCTGGCCGCCGTCGGCCCCTACGGCACCCACCCCGGGCACGCCCTCATCACCATGGTCGAGCCGCATCCCGGCCACGAGTACGCCTACAACCGCTGGTACGAGGACGACCACTACTACGCCGGCGCGATGGCCATGCCCTGGATGTACGCGGGCCGCCGCTGGGTGGCGACCCGGGACCTCCAACTCCTGCGCTACCCCGAGAAGTCGGCGATCGCCCAGCCGGTCACCGCGGGCTGCTACCTCTCGACGTACTGGATCACCGCCGGCCGCTACGACGACCACATGCGCTGGACGGTCGCCATCAACAAGCGCCTCAACCGGGACGCCCGCGTCTACCACGACCGCACCCACGTCCTCACGGCGTTCCAGAACCACGAGGCGACGGTCTACCGCGACGGGGCGGCCGGCCCCCGGGACGTCCACGCCCTCGACCACCCCTACGCGGGCCTGGTCCTCCAGGTCGTCGAGGCCGGCACCCCCGAGCAGCGCGCCCCGCTCCTTCAGTGGCTGCGCACCCGCCACCTCCCCAAACGCCTGGCGGGCTCCCCGGCCGCGCTGGTGACGCTCTTCCGCCCGACCCCCCTGCCCGGCGACCGCATGACGTACGTGAAGCAGGTCGAGGGCGTCGACACCCGGCTGACACTGCTGTGGTTCCTCCAGACGGACCCGCGGGAGTGCTGGGAGCCCTGCTTCACGGACCTCGACGCGGCGGTGGCGGAGTCGGGCCTGGGCAGGGTGGAGCTGGTGGCCCCGTTCATCCCGACGGTGCCGGGCACGGACACGTACGTGGACCTGCTGCGCTGAGATCGGCGCGGCGCGGTGGGCGCACCCGAGGGGACCCGGCGTGGTGCGCGAGCGGCTCAGAGGGTGAAGAGTGCGGCCGCGTTGTCGTGGCACACGGCTCGGAGCCACTCCTCGCCGAGGTCCAGCCGTTCCAGGGCCCGGAGCTGGTGCAGGTACGGGTAGGGGATGTTGGGGAAGTCGGAGCCGAGGAGGATGCGGTCGCCGAGCGCGGCGAAGCGGGGCAGGGCCTCGCGGGGATACGGCATGAAGTCCTCGGTGAAGTCCGTGAACGCCATCGTCGTGTCCAGCCGCACCTCGTCGTACCGCTCGGCGAGGTCGAGGAACTCCTCGTACTCGGGCATGCCCATGTGCGCGACGATCAGCCGCAGCCTCGGGTGCCGCGCCAGCACCCGCGCGACGGGCTCGGGACCGGTGTGCTTGCCGGGCGCGGGCCCGGAGCCGCAGTGCATCACCACGGGGATCCCGGCCTCGGCCAGCACCCCCCACGCCGGGTCGAGAGACGCGTCGGCCGGGTCGTACGCGCCCACCTGCACATGTGCCTTGAACACCCGCGCCCCCGCCGCCACGGCCTCACGGACGTACGTCTCCACATCCGGCTCGGGGTAGAGCGTGGCGGTGTGCAGGCAGTCGGGGGTGCGGCGGGCGAAGTCGGCGGCCCAGCCGTTCAGCCACGTGGCCATGCCGGGCTTGTGCGGGTAGAGCATCGAGGTGAAGGCCCGCACACCGAAGTCCCGCAGCAGCTCCGCCCGCTCCTCCTCGGCCTTCCGGTACGTGATCGGCCACTCCAGCCCGCCGACCAGCGGCCCGTTGCCGTCGAAGTAGTCCCACACCTTGTGCAGCACGCGCTCCGGCATGAAGTGGGTGTGGACGTCGATCAACCCGGGTAGCCCGAGCCGGCCCCAGAACCGGCGTATCTCACCGGCCTCCTCGGACGCCTTGCGCTGCTCACTCATGCCGATCTCCGTCACGGGGTGCGGTCCCACTCCCCGAAGCCGCGGAGCAGGGCGGTGGAGTCACCGTAGTAGGAGGGCATCTCCACCGCGTGATCGGCTCCGGAGTCCTCCGTCACACCCAGGTCCCGGCGCATCGCCTCCCGCATGGCTCAGCTGATACAACGCGGACACAACACCCACATTCAGCCAGCAGGTCCGCCACAAGGAGCGGCCGTTCAGTCGAGGCGACAGTTACAGAGTCCGCAAGACCACAAGTGGATGCTGATACTCAGCAGGGACCAGGTCGAAAACCTGACCGGGTGTCAAGCCCTCGTACTGCCGGTCATCGACGAGTGCGACGTTGGGCAAGAAGCCGTCCTTACTGGGTGAGCACAGCGCCTCCCGCAGAGCGTCCCAAGCACCGTCCGTCGAGAATTCGGTGCGCACAACAAGCGGTTCCAAAGTGCACGGGAGCTGGTTCATCCGTGGAAAGTACCGTCAACCCGTCGAACCTAAGCGGTCACAGCACTAGGTCGACCCTCCTGTGCGGCGGAACCACCAACTTCGTCTTGTTGAAGAGCACGACGCTCACCTCACAGATGAGAGGAAGCAGAAGGATGGCGAGTGCTGCCACCAAGAAGATGGGGCACTGGCATCAGTGTCCAGTGGCGCCAGCCAAATCAGGAGGGCGGCGCCGCAGAACTCACTACGGCGGGCTGCGCTTTGGAGCACCTCCAGGCCCGGACGCTGACGGATGGCGACGAGCCAGACATCATGGATGTCGAGCGGTTCTGCGAGCGGGCTCGCGAGCTGTTCCGAGCACTCAACAACAGCCTCGAGGGAAGCGCGGCAGTCTTCTTCTCTCTCCCGCGCCCTCAACGCCAGGTTGGAAAAAAATCCCTGCGCCGAGGAGCCTGGACCTGCACGAGCTTTTTGTGTCACGACGTAATCGGCGGTCAATCCGATCCGAAGTTACCCAGTAGCGCGGTATACGCACCCTCGGCCGCTCGACCATCAGCCGTGCCAGGCGGCGTGTGGGAGAAAAACGCCTGGGTCGTGCCACTGTGGATTATGCGTCCAGAATGAAGCACAGTCACATAGTCGGCCTCTTCAGCCAGATCTGCGACATCGTGAGTGGACAATAGTATGTCAACTTCACCGGCAAGACCATTCAGAATATCACGAAAAACCCTCCGTTGATGCGGATCCATTCCTGCCGTAGGTTCATCGAGTAGAAGTACGCGCGCCTCGTGAACGAGGGCTGCGGCTACACCTACACGCCGCAACTGCCCACCAGAAAGTCGAGTTGTCTTGGTCTGAGCCTTCTTGGTGAGTTCCACTCGAGCCAACGCTTTCGCCGCACCATCCCAGGCATCACGGCGACTCATGCCCTTCAGCCATCCGACGTAGGCGACGTATTCACGACTAGTCAGAGAAGGCATGGGGGTGATGGTCTGTGGCATCCAAGCCACCTGGCGACGAAAAGCTTTCGTGCTCGCATCAGCGCCGGCTACCCGAACGGATCCTACGCTCGGCTTGATGACGGAAGCCGCCAGCTTAAGAAGCGTAGACTTTCCAGCACCGTTGGGGCCGAGCAGGACAGTCAGGCCTCGCGGCAGGCTGAAGCTGAAGCTCTCCAGCACTGGTGGCTGCCAACTTCGGTAGGAGTAGCTGCACGAATCTAGTTCGAGGGTCATGAGGCAGTCCTTGCAGTGCGATAGAGAGAATGGGCACCCGCGATATAGACAAGGAAAGCAATCAGCAGAGCATGGGGTGCATTCCAAGGGTCAGGAACCACGGCCCAGGGGTACGGTTCGTTGGCCGACCGAAATCCAACAAAAACAACTAGGAAAAGCCAAGCCACTGGGATCATTGCTGCAGCCGATCCAGCCACGGTTCGCCCGAGCAGCATTACCCCAGTCAGGAAGAGTACGTTTCGCCCCAGAGATGCCAACTCGGGCGCGTTAAGGAGGATACTCAGCCCAACCCCGATAGCCGCAGTAATAGCGACTGCCGTAACCGTGAGCGCCAAGTCCATGATCGCCACGGGACGAACGCTGGAAGCCTCGGGCGCTGGAGCCCTGGAGTCCAGCATCATTGATAGTGCGGCCACAAAGGGTATTGGCACGAACATCACGATGCGCACCTCGATCATTCCCCCAGACCCAAAGGACGGCAGCGGGACGGCACTGTCGTGCATGGCCAGGGAGACAAGTACGACAAAGATCAAGCTGGATACGATGAACCTGGGGGCCCGCCGGGCCCTAATCCACCAAATCATCCGTTGTCACAAGCATCAGTGAGGCGCTGCTTAAACCAAGCCACCTGGCCACTAGGACTCTTTTGCAAAACATCCTCGACTTCGCTGCTAATTTCATCGCGCCGAGACTCTTCGCGGTCGAACTGCTCGCCCCGCTGTTTTAGCTTGCGCTCGTATGCGTCCCTCTCCCCCGTGACCGTTGCGGCCCACAAGCCAGCAGCCCGGCTCGCGGTTGGGTCTGGACGCGGGCAGGTGAAGCGCACAGCAGCCTTCATTATTGCGAACCGCACATCTCCCCTTTGGGCGGATGCAGTTAGTTCAACGCGCCAAGTGTGAGCCGTGGACGGCCGATAGAAACGACCATCAGCCAATCGGTCGGTGATGACTACAGGGATATCGCGCATACCGGCACTGCGAAAATCGGACAGAACAGATTTGGCTTTCTCGCGCACCTCTGGCAAGTCCTCTGATGTTACTGAAGGCATGCAAACTTTAGGCGCCCGCCCCAGACACTTCATGGGGGTGGCCCCAATGGCCACTGGTGCGGTTGGCCCCCAATTTTCCGTAAGGCTTTGGGCGACCCTCGGACCGACGACAGATATCGCACATGCCAAGACAACGCGGAGAATCAGCCACTTACTTGGAAGCCACATCAACGCAACGGCAATTGCCACGCTTCCTGTAAGCAGAAGATGAGGCCAGACGCTGGCGTAAGAGATTTGTTCGCCAAACTGAAGAGAGCCCGTGAATTGTCCAGATGCGTGACGAATCCAGAATGGCTCCGTTGTTACCGAGAAGGCGACAGCGATGAAGGTTACTACCGCCATCATTGGAGCAGCGATCTGCCGGGGCACACGGAAACCAATACCGAAGCCTATTGCGGCATGGGCAATCGTGAGGATAAGAGCCAGCTCAAGTGGTCTGATGCTTACGGCAGTAGGAAACACACCTTCTTGCAGCAAGGCAATTGTTACAGGGAGTGTCAGCATCAGCCAACTTAGGCAGATCACGGGTAGGAGCGCTTGCGAAGCGATTGCAAGGCGCGAGCGGACAGGCGCGAGCTGCCATACCTTCGCAGCCGTCAAGCGACCACTCTCGGTCGCCGCCAACGCAGAGGCAGTAGCGTAGGCGAAGGCATACATGGGAGTCAGCGCATCGCTGACGATCATAGGAGCGTAACCCAGGTAGCTTTTGGGGAATTCGTCCCCTGCAGCGAAGTAGTAGAAGAGGGTTAGCCCTAGCGCAAATGGTGACGCCCAGAAAGCGCTACTGGTACGCAGAGAAACTCGAACCTTCAACATCGCTCTCCGAGGATGTGCAGTAGGGAATGGGGCCGATTACGCCCCATTCCTTACTGGCGGATTTAGTCTGCTAGAGTAGTGTCGACATAGAATTTATCGACGTCAATGGTGTTCGAGTCGCCACTGTCGATCTTGCCGAGCTCGAAGTAGTAGTCACCCGATGTTAGGTCATTCCAAGAGCCCCGGCTCACGCCTCCGCTCTTGAAGCAGGCGGTGTACACCTTCGTGCCCATGTTGGGGTCAGGCTGAAAGTCCAGTGCATGGCGAAGGAGCACCTGCACGCTCTGGTGATGAGCCGAATTGCAGTTGTAGAACTCCACTTCGGAGTATTTTTCATCGAACCATTTCGGCGACTCTGCACCAGCCTTTTTGTCCTTTATCTCCCCCCACATGTTAGCGGATGCCGTAGGCTGGAACGCAAGGGACAATGCTGCCGCCATTGCAATAACAGCGCCGACTTTGCGTATTTCGGACATAAAGTTTCCTCCCCTGTCAAGGACATGATCATCCTCGATGTGCAGGATATATGAAGAAGTGATCGTCATGCTTTACAGGTCACCTCGTAGCTGCCGTCCGCCACGTCCGGACCGTCGGGAGCCGCGGCCCACCGCCGGTTCACGGAGTGGTCGAAGGCCAGAGTGTGGGCCAAGCTCCACCGTTTGGTCCTTGATGACCTCGGTGCACGCGGTGAGCTGGATTGGTCCCGGTGCGCGATCGGCTCGGTGAACATGCGGGCCCTGAAAAGGGGGAACTGACAGGTCCGAATCCTGTCGACCGGGGCAAGTACGGCTCGAGGGTCCACTTGATCACCGACTGCACGGGTCTGCCCCTGTCCGTCGGCAGGTTGCGCTAGTAGCGCTTCGTTCGGTTCTGGATCTGCTGGTCGGCAGGGGACGGCCGCAGGTGGTGCAGGTGCCGGTCCAGCACCTCAGCAGGTCCTGAAGGGCATCGAGGACCGGGTGTTCAGGCCGGCATCTGGGCTTTTGGGTCGAGCCGTCGCTGGGTGGGGAAGGCCTGGGCGGCGGTGACGAGGGTGACGTGGTGGTGCCAGGTGCGGCCCCCGAAGTGGTCCAGGCCCAAGCCGTGCTTGATCAACCCTAGACCATGCGACCGGGCGCGTTCCCCTGGTCCGGGACCAGTTCCGCCCACACCGTCTTGCCGTGAGCCGCCGTCTCCACCACCCCCCAGCGGTGCGCGTACGCCGCGACGATCAGCAGCCCGCGTCCGCCCTCCGCGTCCTGCGCGACCGGACCCGGGAGCCGTGGGGTTCGGTCACCCCGGGCGTCGGTGACCTCGATACGGAGCGTGCGGTCTGCGTCCAGCCTCAAGGTGAGCCGGAAGTCCCTGCCCGGGACGCGCCCGTGCAGCACCGCGTTCGACGCCAGCTCGGCCACCACCTGCCGGGCGTCCTCGTACGCCTCGCCCCACTCTTCGAGCTGTCGTTCGGCGAGCAGCCGAGCCAGTCGAGCACCTCTTCGAGTGGCCGACAACTGGATCGCGAAGTGGCGTACGGGGGCGCTGATCCCGGCGAGGAATTTCTGACTCATGTCACCCAGCGTGGCCGCCCGTCCCTACTCTGAACAGCGACGACCCCGGTACGGAGCGTGACTGTCCGGACGCATGGCGGGGTCGTACAGCTCGTACGTCAGGAGGGAAAGGCGTGGAGGACGAGGAAGCGGCGGCCGTACTCAGGACGGTCGGTCGGCAGATCAAGATGTGGCGCGCGGCGGCCGGGCTGAGGCAGGCGGAGTTGGGGGCGGCCATCGGGTACGGCGAGGAGATGGTCTCGTCGGTGGAGCGGGCGAGACGCATCCCCAAGCCGGACTTTCTCGACAAGGCGGATGAGGTGCTGGGGGCGGGCGGCAAGATCGCCGCGATGAGGGAGGACGTGGAGAGGGCCCGGTATCCGAAGAAGGTGCGGGACTTGGCGAAGCTGGAGGACGAAGCCCTTGAACTCGGGGCCTACGACAACCACCAGATCCACGGGTTGCTCCAGACCCCTGAGTACGCGCACGCGTTGTACGCCATGAGGCGGCCTGCCTTCACCGAGGACGAGATCGAACGCCACGTCGCAGCGCGCATGGCACGCAAGGCCGTGTTCGATCGCGTGCCGCGTCCGCTCGTCACGTTTGTCCAGGAAGAGACGACGCTACGGCGGCCGGTAGGGGGCAGAATGGTGCTGCGCCAACAGCTCGAACACCTGTTGGAGGTTGCCAAGTTGCGGCACGTGTCGATCCAGGTCATGCCCACCGACCGGGAGGACCACGCGGGCATGGCAGGCCCGTTCCGGGTGCTGAAGCTCCAGGAGGGCAAGACGCTGGGACACTTCGAGGCCCAGTTGCACAATCGCGTGATCAGCGACCCCCGGGACGCCCAGATCCTCGACATGCGCTATGGAATGATCCGGGCGCAGGCCCTCTCACCCCGAGAGTCCCTGGCCTTCATTGAGAAAGTTCTGGGAGACGAGACGTGACCACTGAACTCGCCTGGTTCAAGAGCAGCTACAGCAGCAACGACGGCCCCGATTGCGTCGAGGTCGCCATATCGAACCCCACCGTCCACATCCGCGACTCCAAGAGCAAGGACGG
This sequence comes from Streptomyces sp. WAC04114, assembly GCF_019733245.1. Classification (NCBI taxonomy): domain Bacteria; kingdom Bacillati; phylum Actinomycetota; class Actinomycetes; order Kitasatosporales; family Streptomycetaceae; genus Streptomyces; species Streptomyces sp. WAC04114. The sequence continues at coordinate 29,461 of NZ_JAIGQA010000032.1, read as the reverse complement.
CGCCCGCCTGGCGTTCCCCGCTGAAGTCTGGGCGGATTTCCTGGAGTTCACGACCGGGCACTGACCGGCGGGGTACACCGGAAGGCCGTGCGTGGGGAGAATGATCGCCATGGCCACCTCCTCCACATCACGCGGCACGCTGTCGCTCGCCGCCACCCTGCTCACCGCGACCATCGCCCTCTACATGGCGCTCGTCGCGTTCGGGAACATCACCGACTTCGGGACCAACCAGCAGTTCGTCCGGCACGTGCTGGCCATGGACACCACGTTCAAGGACGAGGACCTGATGTGGCGGGCCGTCACGAGCCAGGGGCTCCAGGACGCCGCCTACGTCGGGATCATCGTCTGGGAGACCGTCGCCGCGCTGGTCCTCATATACGGGAGCTGGCTGTGGGCCAGACGCGATGACCTGCGTGCCCGGCGGATGTCCACGTACGGGCTGCTGATGGTCATGCTGCTGTTCGGGGCCGGGTTCATCGCGATCGGCGGTGAGTGGTTCTCGATGTGGCAGTCGAAGAGCTGGAACGGGCTGGACGCCGCGACCCGGATCTTCCTGTTCAGCGGGGTCGTACTGCTCGTCAACCAGCTGTCGGCGCCGCGGACGGAGTCCTCCGCTACTTGACCACGGCCACGGTCGTGCCGACCGTGCCGAACGCCCACAGTGCCGTGCCGTCCGCCTTCTTCATTCGGACCCCGCCGGTCTTCCCACCGGAGGCGGCGGGCGGCGGGGAGGACCCGTCGACCGCGTTGGAGAAGGCGACGGAGACGCCGTCCTGTGCGGCGAAGTACAGGATGTGCTCGATCTGGACGCCGTCCGAGCCGGTCGTGGCCGCGTTGCGCGAGGACACCGTGTAGTCGCCCGGGTCGGGGCTGACCGTGCCCGGCCAGACGGTGAACGTTCGGCGGGTCGCCTCGCTCGCGTCCACCAGCCAGACCCGCTTCTCGCCGAGGGAGTAGACGACGCGCCGGCCGGTGCCGGAGCCGTCGGGCACCCTCGCCGGAACGGACGCCGTGGGGGTGGGCTGCGCCGAGGCCGTGCTGCTCGGCTTGGCCGAGGTGGCGGTGGGGTGCGAGCCCCGGTCCGCCTGCACGCCCAGGACCGTCACCGCGGCTATCGCTCCCACGGTCAGCCCGGTCACCCAGGCCCACGAAGGAAGTCGGGCAGGCACCGGCACGCATCTCCTCAGTCACGGGACCCCACACCGAAGGGGGTTCCGATCATCGTACTGCGCACCCGCCGGCCCACTGCCCCCGTGCCCCTCCGCTCCCTCAGGGGCCGTCGGCGGTCTTGCGGACCGGGACCGGGCCCGTGCCGGCGCCGCGGGCGGCGTAGCGCGGCGTGCGCACCGGGGCCGGGTAGGAGAGATGCACCAGCCGGGTCTGCTCCTGGCGCATGTGCATGAGCGACTCGAGGATGTAGCCCACGAGCAGCACGAGCGCCGCGATGGTCATGATCGCGGCGGCGAGGATCGCCGTGGGGACCCGGGGGACGGTGCCCGTCTCGACGAACTCGGCGATGACGGGGATGCCGAGGATGACCGAGACCAGGGCGAGCACGCCCGCGAGCACGGTGTGGACCAGCGAGGGGCGTTCGCGCCGCGCCAGGTCGAGGATGACCCGCAGGATGCGCCAGCCGTCCCGGTAGGTGCGCAGCTTGCTCTCGCCGCCGGCGGCCCGGACCCGGTAGTCCGTGAGGATCTCCGCGGTGGGCAGCCGCAGGTGCAGCGCGTGGATCGTCATCTCGGTCTCGGTCTCGAACTCGCGGGCCAGTGCCGGGAAGGACTTCACGAAGCGCCGCGAGAAGACCCGGTAGCCGCTGAGCATGTCGGTCACGTCGTTGCCGAACAGGGCTCTGACCGCCCCGGTGAGCAGCTTGTTGCCGACCGCGTGCCCGGCCCGGTAGGCCCCGTCGACGGTCACCCGGCGGGCTCCCACGACCTGGTCATACGGCCCCTCGAAGAGCAGGTCCACCAGGTCGCGGGCGCGGGAGGCGTCGTAGGTGTCGTCGCCGTCGATGATGAGCAGCGCGTCGGCGTCGACGTCGGCGAAGGCGCGGCGGATGACGTTGCCCTTGCCCTTGCGGGTCTCCTCCCGGACGATCGCGCCGGCCGCCCGGGCGACCTCCACGGTGCGGTCGGTGGAGGCGTTGTCGTACACGTAGACGACGGCCTCGGGCAGGGCCGCGCGTAGGTCGCGGACCACCTTGCCGACGGCCGCCTCCTCGTTGTGGCAGGGCACGACACACGCGATCGTCGGTTCCACGACCACTCCTCACTCGACCGAGTTCCGCACACGGTTCCGCACACAGTCGGCACCTCATACATCAGCACCTCACACAGTCGGACATAGTGCGATATGAGCGCGCCTGACCGGATGGTGCGCGCCGGGTCGTTACGCTCACCGCGTGCCGGTCCTCGACTCTGTGACGCTGCGTGCGCGTGACGCCATCAAGGGCATCTGGCGCGAGGCCGCCAAGTTCGGCGTCGTCGGGGCCCTGGCCTTCGTCGTCGACAACGGCGGCTACAACCTGCTCGTCTTCGGCCTGCCCGGCGGCACGGAGGGCGGGGTGATGCGGACCGCTCCCGTGCAGGCGTCCGTCATCGCGACGACCGCGGCCGCGCTCTTCAGCTGGGTCGGCAACCGCTACTGGACCTACCGCGGCCGGCACCGCGAGAAGGTGACCCGCGAGCTGCTGCTGTTCCTCGTCGCGAACGGGGTCGGGCTCGCCATCACCGCGGGCACGGTCTACGCCTCGCGGCATCTGCTCGGGCTGGACTCGCCGCTCAGCGACAACACCGCCCGCATCCTCGGCTGGGTGCTCGCGACGCTGTTCCGCTTCTACGCCTACCGGCGCTACGTCTTCGTCGCATCCTGAGCCGCTAACATCCGGCATATGGGACAAAAGCCTACGGTGGCGCGTGCGCAGCGCTGGGTCTGGGTTCTGGCCGCCGTCGCCGCGCTCTGCTGCCTGGCCACGGTCCTCGTCTTCGCCCCCGGCTTCCTGAGCCCCGACAGTCTCGACCAGCTCCGGCAGGCCCAGGGCAAGGCTCCCCTGACCGACTGGCATCCGCCGGTGCTGAGCCTGGTGTGGCGGGCGCTCATCGCCGTGACCGGGTCGATCACGTCGATGCTCGTCCTCCAGTCCGCCGTCCTCTGGGGCGCGCTGGGGGTGCTGGCCGGGTGCGTGTGGGAGCTGACCCGGAGCCGCGGCGGGTCACTCGCCGTGCTCGGCGTGGGGCTCGCGCCCTTCGTGCTGAACTTCGCCGGGGTGGTGTGGAAGGACGTGCACGCGGCGTTCGCGCTGCTCGCCGCCTGCGCGGTCGCCTTCACCGGGCTCCGGCTGCGCGACCGGGACCCGCGTCCGGCCGTGCGGTGGGCGCTGCTCGGGCTGGGGGCGCTGTTCCTGGCCTACGCCATGCTGGTGCGCAAGAACGCCTTCGTCGCCGCGATCCCGGTGTTCGTCATGCTCGTCCTGGCCCTGTGGCGTGCTCCGGGACGCCGTACGTGGCTGGTGTGCACGGCCGCGCTCGCCGCGGCCCTGGTGGTGCCCGCCGCCGCGATCTCCCTGTTCGCGCAGCCCCTCCAGACTAAGCAGGGCGCGCAGATCATGCTCGACGACCTCGTGCACGTGCTGAGCGTGGACGAGCTCCGGTCGGCGGACGTGTCACCCGCCCTGCGGGAGCGGCTCGTGGCCTCCGCGCGCGAGTGCGAGCGCGTCGGCGCCCTCTCCGACGCCTACTGGGCCTGCTACCAGCGCCCGGCGGACGGGCTGCACGGGGACTCCGGCGAGATCACCTCGCTGTGGCTGCGCGAGATGAGCGGGCACGTGCCGGGCTATCTCCAGTACCGGCTGCGGCTCTTCGCGACGCTGCTGTTCGATACCGACTACGTGTACAAGGCGGGCATCACCCGCAACGACCTCGGCATCGGGGTGGCGCACCCTCAGCTGGCGGACATGCTCGGCTCCTACGTCGAGGGCATGGCCTCGGACCTGCGGTGGCTGTTCCGCGGCTGGTTCTGGCTCACGGTCGCGCTGGTGCTGGCCGTCCGCCCCGGCCGCGGCCTGTTCGCCATGCCCGTGCGGGCGCTGGGCATCAGCTCGGCCGCCTACATCCTCGGCTATCTGCCGATCATGCCCGCGACGGACTTCCGCTACGTGTACTGGCCCGCCCTCGCCTGCGCCCTCGGCCTGCTGCTGCTCCTGCTGGGCCGCGGCAGGACCGCACCGCCCCCCGCGGCTCCCGGCGCCACGGCCGGCCGCGCCCTGCCGGCGCATCAGCCGGCGGACGCCGGAAGCCAGTAGGGCGCCGGAAGCCGTCCGGGGAGCCGGTTCAGTCGAGCACCGGCAGCAGTTCGGGCAGATGCCCGTCCGAGGCCGCCGCCGCGCTCTGCCGCTCCTGCGGGACGTCCCCGTAGAGGGTGGTGCGGGGCCTGGCGGGACGCCCGGCCGCGTCCGCCACCGCGATGAGGTCCTTCACCGACTTGTACGAGCCGTACGACGAGCCCGCCATGCGGGAGATGGTCTCCTCCATGAGCGTCCCGCCGAGGTCGTTCGCGCCCGAGCGGAGCATCTCCGCCGCGCCCTCCGCGCCCAGCTTCACCCAGCTGGTCTGGATGTTGGGGATGTGCGGGTGCAGCAGCAGCCGGGCCATGGCCGTGACCGCGCGGTTGTCCCGCATGGTCGGGCCCGGGCGGGCGATCCCCGCGAGGTAGACCGGCGCGTTGGTGTGCACGAACGGCAGCGTCACGAACTCGGTGAAACCGCCCGTGCGCTGCTGGATGCCGGCCAATGTGCGCAGGTGCCCGAGCCAGTGCCGGGGCTGGTCGACATGGCCGTACATCATCGTCGAGGACGAGCGGATGCCCAGCTCGTGGGCGGTGCTGACGACCTCGATCCAGTCGGCCGCGGGCAGCTTGCCCTTGGTGAGGATCCAGCGGACCTCGTCGTCGAGGATCTCGGCGGCCGTGCCCGGGATGGTGTCCAGGCCCGCCTCCTTGGCGGCGGTCAGCCACTCGCGGATGGACATGCCGGTGCGGGTCGCGCCGTTGACGACCTCCATCGGCGAGAAGGCGTGCACGTGCATGCCCGGGACGCGTTCCTTCACGGCCCGCGCGATGTCGAAGTACGCCGTGCCCGGCAGGTCCGGGTGGATGCCGCCCTGCATGCACACCTCCACCGCGCCCACGTCCCAGGCCTGCTGGGCGCGGTCGGCGACCTGGTCCAGGGAGAGGGTGTAGGCGTCGGCGTCGGTGCGGCGCTGGGCGAAGGCGCAGAAGCGGCAGCCGGTGTAGCAGACGTTGGTGAAGTTGATGTTGCGGGTGACGATGTAGGTGACGTCGTCGCCCACGGCCGACTTGCGTACGTCGTCGGCGATCCGGGCGAGGGCGTCCAGCGCGGGTCCGTCCGCGTGCAGCAGGGCCAGCGCCTCGTCGTCGGTGAGCTTCGTCGGGTCGTCGGCCGCCGTGCGCAGCGCCTCGCGTACGTCGGTGTCGATGCGCTCGGGGGCCATGCCCGGGGCGGCGGCCTCGCGCAGGGCGCCCCAGTCGCCGTACACCTCGTCGAAGTCGTCCCGGCGGTCCGAGGTACGGCCCTCGGTGTCGATGGAGCTGTGCAGGTCGGTACGGCCGGACGCGACGAAGACCTCCTCCGGCTCCTGCCACGGCAGGCCCTGCGGCAGCGCCTCGGAGCGCGCGAGGCCGGTCTCCGGGTCGGCCAGCGCGGCCACGTGCGGACGCAGCCGCGGGTCCAGCCAGGGCTCGCCGCGCCGCACGAACTCCGGGTACACGCAGAGGCGTTCCCGCAGCTCGAAACCGGCAGCCCGGGACTTCTCGGCGAGCTGCTCGATCTGCGGCCAGGGGCGCTCGGGGTTGACGTGGTCGATGGTGAGCGGGGAGACCCCGCCCCAGTCGTCGATGCCGGCGCGGATCAGCCGCTCGTACTCGTCGTCGACGAGGTTGGGCGGGGCCTGGATGTTGCCGCTCGGGCCCATGAGGAGCCGGGCGACGGCCACCGTGGCGACCAGTTCGTCCAGTTCCGCGTCGGGCATGCCGCGCATCGCGGTGTCCGGCTTGGCGCGGAAGTTCTGGATGATCAGTTCCTGGACGCCGTGGTACGCCCGCGACACCTTCCGCAGCGCGAACAGCGACTCGGCGCGCTCCTCGTAGGTCTCCCCGATTCCTATGAGGACGCCCGAGGTGAAGGGCACGGAGGACCGCCCGGCGTCCTCCAGCACCCGCAGCCGCACGGCCGGTTCCTTGTCGGGAGAGCCGTGGTGCGGGCCGCTCGGCTCCGACCAGAGGCGGGTCGCGGTGGTCTCCAGCATCATGCCCATGCTGGGCGCGACCGGCTTCAGACGCTGGAAGTCCGTCCAGCTCATGACGCCCGGGTTCAGGTGCGGGAGCAGGCCCGTCTCCTCCAGGATGCGGATGGAGACGGCCCGGACGTAGGCGAGGGTGTCGTCGTAGCCGTGCGCGTCGAGCCACTCGCGCGCCTCGGGCCAGCGGTCCTCGGGCTTGTCGCCGAGGGTGATGAGGGCTTCCTTGCAGCCGAGGGCGGCGCCCTTGCGTGCGATGTCCAGAACCTCGTCCGGCGACATGAACATCCCGTGGCCATCGCGGCGCAGCTTGCCCGGGACGGTGACGAAGGTGCAGTAGTGGCATTTGTCCCGGCACAGCCGGGTCAGCGGGATGAAGACGGACTTGGAGTACGTGATGACGCCGGGCCGCCCGGCCGCCGCAAGGCCCGCGTCCCGCACCCGGGCGGCCGAGGCGGACAGGTCCTCCAACTGCTCGCCCCGGGCCTGGAGCAGCACCGCCGCCTCGGCGACGTCGAGCGAGACACCGTCCCTGGCCCGTTTCAGGGCGCGACGCATGGAGTTCTCGGTGGGGCCGGTTCCGGAGGTCGCGGAGGTCGTCATCCTTCGAGCATACGAGTGCGCTGATCAGGCTCGGGGAAGCCCCGTCAGTGGAACGCCAGCCATCCGATGCCCAGGGCCGAGGTGAGGCCGGCCGCGGCGACGGCGGCCGGTCGGTTGCGGTGCAGGGTGAACCAGACCAGCGCGGCGGTCACCAGCACGGCCGTGGTGCCGATCGCGGCATGCGGCCACCCCTGGCTGTAGCCGTACTCCGTGAAGTGCCGCAGGAGCCAGGAAAACCACCAAAGCCTCAAGACGCTCTCCCCCGTGGAATCAGTGAGCCGGGCCGTCACACCGTTTCGTGCGCGGTGGTCAGCCGCGCACCGGTGTCCCGTCCCGGTTGTTGACCCGCAGTTTAGTAGGGAGCGACAAAGAGCCAGTCAGGCAGGGGAGTTGTCAGAGGTGGGCGGCGAGACCGTCCAGCGCCTTCAGCACCTCCGCCTCCCCCGCCGGAGGCAGCTGCGCCACGACCTCCTCGATGCCGAGGTCGGCGTAGTGGGCGAGCTTGCCCGGGGAGGGATGGACGGCGTAGGGGACGATCTGGAGGGCCCGGGGGTCGCGGCCGGCGTCGGCCCAGACGGTGCGCAGGACGGGCAGCGCCTCGCCGAGACCACGCCCGCCGATCGGCAGCCAGCCGTCGGCGTACTCGCTGATGTGGGTGAACAGCTTGGGTCCGGCGGCCCCGCCGACGAGCGTGCGCGGGCCGACGACCGGGCCGCGCGGCTTCCGCACGGGCTTCGGATACGCGTGGCTGGCCCGGACGCCGCCGAACTTCCCTTCATAGGCGACCGGCCGCTCCGACCACAGGGCCCGCATCAGCGCCATCCGGTCCCGGACCAGCTCGCGCCGGGCGCTCCACCGCACGCCGTGGTCGGCGGCCTCCTCGACGTTCCAGCCGAAGCCGAGCCCGAGGGTGAACCGGCCGCCGGAGAGGTGGTCGAGGGTGGCGATCTGCTTGGCCAGGGCGATCGGATCGTGCTGGGCGACGAGCGTGATGCCCGTGCCGAGCCCGAGCCGCTCGGTGACGGCGGCGGCCTGGCCGAGGGCCACGAACGGGTCGAGGGTGCGTCCGTACTCGGGCGGCAGGTCACCGCCCGCCGGGTACGGGGTGGTCCGCTCGACGGGGATGTGGGTGTGCTCGGGCAGGTACAGCCCGGCGAATCCGCGGCCCTCCAGCTCCCGGGCGAGCCGGGTCGGGGTGATCGTCTCGTCGGTGAGGAAGATCGTCACGGCGATGCGCATGACGTATCTGTACCGGAGGTCGGCCGCACTGTCGATACCGACCGGTCGGACTCGTCCAGACTCCGTTTCGCCGAAATCAGCCGATCCCCTTCCCGTGTACGGGAGTTCACGGCTCAATACAAAGGTTGCACGCACCACCCCCGCACCACCCACGCCATGTCACCGACGACACCTGGGGAGCAGCAGCATGTGCGAGGACAGCCACGGCGGGCTCGGTCGGCGCGCTCTGTTCGTGACGGGAGCGGCGGCCGCGCTTACGTTGGGAAGCGTGAGCTTCGCTTCAGCGGCCGACGGGGACCGGGAGAGCAGAACCGTGCGCGGCACGCTGCCGCCCGGCTCCCCGGACTTCGTGTACGTGCCCGTCGAGGTCCCGGCCGGGGTCCGGGAGCTCAAGGTCGCCTACACCTACGACCGGCCGTCCGTCCCGGCCGGGACCACGGGCAACGCCCTCGACATCGGCGTCTTCGACGACCGCGGCACCGAGCTCGGCGGCCGGGGCTTCCGGGGCTGGTCGGGCGGGGCGCGCACCGAGTTCTTCATCCGCGCGGACGACGCGACGCCCGGCTACCTTCCCGGCCCGGTGCGCGAGGGCACCTGGCACATCGCGCTCGGCCCGTACACCGTCGCCCCGCAGGGCCTGTCGTACGAGATCACCATCACGCTGACCTACGGGGAGCCGGGCGAGGCCGCCGAGCCGGTGTATCCGCCGGAGCGTGCCAAGGGACGGGGCCGGGCCTGGTACCGGGGCGACTGCCATCTGCACTCCTGGCACTCCGACGGCCGTCGCACCCCCGCCGAGATCGGGGAGCTGGCCCGCGCGGCCGGCCTGGACTTCATCAACTCCTCCGAGCACAACACGCACTCCGCGCACGCCCACTGGGCCGACGTGGCCGCGGACGACCTGCTCGTCATGCTGGGCGAGGAGATCACCACCCGCAACGGGCACGTCGTCGCGCTCGGCACCGACCCGGGCACCTTCGTCGACTGGCGCTACCGGGCCCGCGACAACCGCTTCGGCCGGTTCGCCCGGCAGATCCGCCGCGCCGGCGGCCTGGTCGTCCCGGCCCACCCGCACGCCACCTGCGTCGGCTGCAACTGGAAGTTCGGCTTCGGCGAGGCGGACGCGATCGAGGTGTGGAACGGCCCCTACACACCCGACGACGAGGTCGCGCTGGCCGACTGGGACAGCATGCTCGTGGCGTCCGTACGGGACGGGCGCGGCTGGCTCCCCGCGATGGGCAGCAGCGACGCCCACCGCTCCCCGGACGCCGTGGGCAGCCCCCAGACGGTCGTCCTGGCCGACGACCTGACCCGGGAGGCGATCCAGGAGGGCATCCGGGCGGGGCGGTCCTACGTCGCGGAGTCCGCACGGGTCACGCTGTCGCTGCGGGCGTCCGGCGGACGCGGCGAGCACGCGGGCATCGGCGAGCGGCTCACCGTCGGCCGCGACAACCCCGTCACCGTCCGCCTCGAGGTCACCGGCGCCCCGCGCTGCACGGTCCGCCTCGTCACCGACCAGGGCGTCCTGCACACCAGCGACCCGCTGCCGGTCTCCGGCTCGGGCGTGGTCGAGTGGCGCACGACCCCGTCCTACGCGGCGTACGTACGGGCCGAACTGCGGCACGAGGCGGCCGCGGGCCCGCTCCCCGGCGCGCTGGCGGCGTTCACCAACCCGATCTTTTTCGGACGTCAGTGAGATCGGGTGTCGGGCCCCCTTATGTGGAGCACGGACGTAGAGGGCAATCATTGAAGCAGGAGCCGTTGCAGAACCGTGAGAGCTCCGTGCCGAAGGAGACCCGAAGACGATGTCCCGCCGCACCGACCTGAGGTTCCGCGCGACGACGGCCTTCCAGCGCCGCCTCAACCCGATCCTGCGCCGCCTCCCCCTCCAGACGGTCCTGGAGACCACGGGCCGCGTCTCGGGCCTGCCCCGCCGGACGCCGGTGGGCGGACGCCGCGTCGGCGGCTCCTTCTGGCTGGTGTCGGAGTTCGGCGAAAAGTCGCAGTACGTACGCAACATCAAGGCCGATCCGCGGGTGCGGGTACGGATCCGCGGCCGGTGGCACGAGGGCACCGCCCATCTGATGCCCGAGGACGACCCGGTGGCGCGGCTGCGGGGGCTGCCCCGGGTCAACAGCCTGGGCGTGCGGGCCCTCGGGACGAACCTGCTGACCGTGCGGGTGGATCTGGAGGCCTGAGGGGCGTCACCCCGGCCAGACGATCGCCTGCACCTCGCTGTAGGCGTGCAGCGCGTGGCTGCCGACGTCCCGGCCGACACCGCTGCGTTTGAAGCCTCCGAAGGGCGCCTCCATGTTCCGCCCCACGGTGTTGATCCCGACGCCCCCGGCCCGCAGCCGGCGCGCCACCCGGAAGGCCCTGGCCACGTCGCCCGACCAGACGTAGTCGATGAGCCCGTAGTCGGTGTCGTTGGCCAGCGCGATCCCCTCCTCCTCGTCGTCGAAGGGGACGACGGACACCACCGGCCCGAAGATCTCCTCGCGGACCACGCGCATGTCGTTGGTGCAGTCCGCCAGGAGGGTCGGGGCGACGTAGAAGCCGCTGGGCAGATCCGGGCGTTCGCCGCCCGCCACCACCACCGCGCCTTCCTTGCGGCCCAGTTCGACGTACGACTCCACCCGGTCCCGGTGCGCCGCCGAGATCACCGGCCCGACCACGGTGTCCCACTCGCCTGGGTCCCCGACCTTCAGCCGCCGGGCGTAGGCGGCCAGTTGCTCCACCAGCCGGTCGTGGATCCCGCGCTGCGCCAGCACCCTCGTCGGTGCCGTGCAGATCTGGCCGCTGTAGAAGGAGAAGGTGGTGCCGATCCCGGCGACGGCCGAGCCCAGGTCCGCGTCGTCGAAGACGACGGCCGCGCCCTTCCCGCCCAGCTCCATCAACTGCCGTTTCATGCCCCGCCCGCACACCTCGGCGATGCGCTGCCCGACCGCCGTGGAGCCGGTGAAGCTCACCATGTCGACGTCCGGCGAGGCGACGGCCGCCTCGCCGACCTCCGTACGGGAACCGCTGACGACGTTCACGACGCCCGGCGGCACGCCCGCCGCCTCCAGCGCCTCGGCCATCCGGTAGACCGACAGCGGGTCCTGCGGAGCCGGCTTCACCACGACCGTGTTGCCCATCGCCAGGGCGGGGGCGACCTTGCCGGCCGGGTTGGCCCACGGGTTGTTGTACGAGGTGATGCAGGTGACGACCCCGACGGGCTGCCGGACGGCCAGGGCGCCCATCACCCCGGCCTTCCCCATCGGCCCGGCCTCGTTGATCTGGGGCGGGATCGCCCACTCGGCGGGCTCCACGCGCGCGTAGCGCCGGAAACGGGCGGCGGCGACGCCCACCTGCATGCCGCGTGCGGTGCCGAGCGTCGCGCCCGTCTCCGCCCGGGCCAGTTCCGCGTACTCCGTCAGCCGGCCGGCGATGATCCCCGCCGCCCGGCCGAGCACCGCGGCCCGCTCCTCCGGAGAGGTGCGCGACCACGGCCCGAAGGCCTCGCGGGCCGCGGCACAGGCCGCGAGCACCTGATCCCGCGAGGCCTCCGGCGCCCACCCGACGGTCTGCTCGCCCGCCGGGTCGATCACCTCGTGGTGCCCGCCGTCCGGCTCCACCCAGGAGCCGCCGACGAACAGCGACTGCCGTGCCGTCACCGCGTGCTCACCGTCTCCGTGTCCCGCCCGGAGCGCAGCACCCGGCCCGGCACGGCCCCCGTCACCACGTCGTCCCTGATCGCCTCGACCCCGTTGACCCAGACGGCCCGTACGCCGAGCGCCCGCGAGTCCAGCCGGGGGCTGCCGCCCGGCAGGTCGTGCACCAGGGTGGCCGGGCCCGCGTCGATCCGCTCCGGGTCGAACAGGACCAGGTCGGCATGCCAGCCCTCCCTGATCCGCCCCCGCTCCCGCAGTCCGAAGAGCCGGGCCGGGTCGTCGGTGAGCATCTTCACGGCCTGCTCCAGGCCGACCAGCTTCCGCCCCCGCAGGCAGTCCCCGAGGAACCGGGTGGTGTACGGCGCCCCGCACATCCGGTCCAGATGAGCACCCGCGTCGGACCCGCCCAGCAGCACGTCCTCGTGGCTCCAGGTCTGAGCCCGCAGCGCCCAGGACGCCGGATCGTTGTCGGTCGGCATCGGCCACAGCACCGTGCGCAGACCGTCGTTGGCGCAGATCTCCACCAGACAGGCGAAGGGCTCCTGGCCGCGCTCCTCTGCGATGTCGTTCACCACCCGCCCGGTGAGCCCGGCGTTCGCCTCGCTGTAGGTGTCGCCGATGACGTACCGCCCGAAGTTCGACAGCCGCCGGAAGACACCCGCCTCCTTGGACCGGGCCCGCCGCAGCAGCTCGGCCCGCACCCGCGGATCCCGCAGTTTCTCGATCCGCTCGGGCACGGGCAGCCCGAGCACCGGCCCCCACCCGGGGATGAGGTTCAGCGCGCAGAACGTCCCCAGCGACATGTTCATGGGTGTGAGGATCGGCATGGTCAGCGCCACGACCCTGCCGCCGGCCTTCCGCGCCTGCTCGCTCGCGAGCAGCTGCCGGGGCACGCGCTCGGGAACGGCCGCGTCGATCGTCAGCACGTTCCAGTTCAGCGGCCGCCCCGCCACCGCGCTCATCTCCACGAACAGATCGATCTCCGCGTCGCTGAACTGATCCAGACAGCCCGCGACGATCGCCTCGATCTGCGTGCCCTCGCACTCCCCGACGGCCCGCGACAGCGCCAGCAGTTCGGCAGGCTGGGCGTGCCGCGAGGCGACGGGCTGCCCGTCGCCGTCGGAGTGACTGGTCGACTGGGTGGTGGACAGCCCCCACGCCCCGGCGTCCATGGCCTCCCGCAGCAGCCCGACCATCGCGGCGAGCTGCTCCCGACTCGGCTGCCCGCCCACCGCCTCCGGTCCCATCACGTACCGCCGCAGCGCACAGTGCCCCACCATGAACCCGGCGTTGACCGCGATCCGCCCCTCCAGGGCGTCCAGGTACTCCCCGAAGGAATGCCAGTTCCAGGGCGCCCCCTCCTCCAGCGCCACCAGCGCCATGCCCTCGACCCGGGACATCATCCGCCGTGTGTAGTCGGCGTCCCCGGGCCGCTCGGGATGCAGCGGCGCCAGCGTGAACCCGCAGTTCCCCCCGGCGACGGTGGTGACCCCGTGGTTGAGCGAGGGCGTGGCGTACGGGTCCCAGAACAGCTGGGCGTCGTAGTGGGTGTGGGGATCGACGAAGCCGGGGGTGAGGACGAGGCCGTGAGCGTCCTCGGTGGTGGAGGCTTCCTGGATCACCTCGCCGATGACGGCGATCCGCCCGTCCTTGATGCCGACGTCGGCGGTGAAAGCGGGAGTGCCCGTCCCGTCCACGACGGTCACACCCTTGATGACGTGATCGAGCATGCCCACTCAACTCCTCGAGCTGGATGCCCCCAAGGGGCGCGGGGAACTGCGCGACAAGCCATGCACCGCCCGCACTCGCCGGTCGGCCCGCGGCTCTACGGCGATTACGCGCTCTGCCGGAAACGGGACGTTCGGTGCACGGGATCCGTATCGATCTTGGGAATCACGTACTCCCCGACCAACCGAATCGTCTGCAGCGTCTCCTCCTTCGGCACCCCCACCGGCAACCCGAAACTCAACTGATCCGCCCCGGCCCGCTCCCACCGCTCACACTGCCGCAGCACCTCGTCCGGATCCCCGCAGATCAGCAACTCCTCCTCGATGAGCACCTCCACGAACTCCTCGGTGTACTCCGGCAGCGTCTCCGGCCACACCGGAAACCCCTCGGGCCGCGGGAACGTGTCGTGGTACCGGAACACCAGCGAGGGCAGATAGTGCAGCCCCCCGCTCGCCGCGATCCGCACCGCCTCCGCATGGGTCGGCGCGCAGATCGCCGTGGTCGTCACCATCACGTTGTCGTTCACGAACGCCCCGACCGGCTCCGCGTCCACGATCGCCGTCTTGTACTGCTCCAGCACCCACTCCATGTCGGAGACCTTCTGCACGCTGAAGCCGAGCACGCCGAGCCCCTTCTTCGCGGCCATGGCGTACGACGGCGGCGACCCGGCCGCGTACCACATCGCCGGGTGCGCCCCGCCGTACGGCTTCGGCAGGACCTTGCGCGGCGGCAGCGACCAGTGCTTGCCCTGGAAGCCCTGGTACTCGTCCTGGAGCCACATCTTGGGGAACTCGGCGATGGTCTCCTCCCAGAGCTCCTTGGTGTGGTTCATGTCGGTCACCCCCGGCATGAACCCGAGGATCTCGTGCGATCCGGCGCCCCGACCGCTGCCGAACTCGAAGCGGTTGCCGCTGAGGTGGTCGAGCATCGCGACCTTCTCGGCGACCTTCACCGGGTGGTTGACCGGGGCCAGCGGGTTGAAGATGCCGGAGCCCAGGTGGATCCGCTCGGTCGCGTGGGCCAGGTAGCCGAGGAAGACGTCGTTGGCGGACAGGTGCGAGTACTCGTCCAGGAAGTGGTGCTCGGAGGCCCAGGCGTACTTGAAGCCGGACTTGTCCGCCTGGATGACGTACTCGGTCTCCTCCATCAGCGCCTTGTGCTCGGCGAGCGGGTCGGTCTCGGCCCGTTTGCCGACGTATCCCTGAACGAAGATGCCGAATTCCAAGGAGGTTCACCGCCCCTGTGTTTTTCTGACGCCTCGTCAGATTTGTGAGTCAGACTGTTCCACCGGCCTCCGGGAGCGTCAATACCTGACGGAACGTCAGATGACGTTGACCCCGGCCAGCCACCCGCCGTCGATCACGAACGGCTGCCCCGTGATGTACGAGGAGTCCTCCGAGGTCAGGAACAGCGCGAGCCGGGCCACCTCCTCGGGCTGCCCGACCCTGCCCAGTGGCACCAGCGTGCGGTACAGCCGGTCGAGGCCTTTGGACGTCTGCTCCGGGTCGGCGGCGGGGTCCAGCCTCGCCGGGTTGGACATCGCCGTGTCGATGGCCCCGGGGCAGACGGCGTTGACGCGTATCCCGCGCCCGGCCAGCTCCAGGGCGGCGACCCGGGTCAGCCCGACGACGGCGTGTTTGGACGCCGCGTAGGCACCCACCGCGGCCATCCCGGTCAGGCCCGTGTAGGAGGCGGTGTTGACGATCGTGCCGCCGTCGGCCATCTCCGGTGCGACCGCCCTGATGCCCAGGAAGCAGCCCACCTGGTTGACCCGGACGACCTGCATGAACTCGTCGAGGGGGGTGTCGAGGAGGGAGTTGAAGCGCAGGATGCCGGCGTTGTTGACGAGCCCGTCGACCCGGCCGTAGGCGTCCTTGGCGGCGGCGACGGCGGCCTGCCAGTCGTCCTCCCGGCCCACGTCGAGATGGACGTACCGCGCACCGATCTCCTTCGCGAGGGCCTCGCCCTGGTCGTCGAGGACGTCCGCGACGACCACCCGGGCCCCCTCGGCCGCGAAGAGCCGGGCCTCCTGCTCACCCTGGCCGCGTGCGGCGCCGGTGACGATGACGACCCGTCCGTCGAGCTTGCCCATGGGGTCTCCTCACAGCTCGGGGGCGACCTCGGCGCCGAACGCCGCCATCTGGTCGGTGAGTTCGCTGCGGCTCCGGCTGCGGAACCGCACCTGGATCTGGTGCACGCCCATCGCCCGGTACGCCCGCAGCGACTCGGCGAGCTCCTGCGGCCCCCCGGTGAGGGTCCGGCGCCCCACCTCCCACCGGGGCGTGCCGACGTACAGCGGCTCGACGATGGCCCCCACGGTGAACGGGCCCTGCAGAGCGCCCTGTTCGCGCAGCTCCCTGATGCGGGCGATCTGCCCGGGCAGCCGGTCCCTCGGATCCCCCTGCGGCAGCCAGCCGTCGCCCTTGAGCGCGGCCCGTCGTACGGCGGGGGGTGAGGAGCCGCCGACCCAGACCGGGACCCGGTCCTGTGCCGGCCGGGGCCGCTGCCCGAGCCCCTCGAAGTCGTACAGCTTGCCGTGGTGCTCGGGGAACTCCTCGGGCCCGAGGGCGGCACGCAGGGCGTCGAGACACTCGTCGAGCACGGGCCCGCGCTGCCGGAAGTCCACGCCCAGGGCCTCGAACTCCTCCTGGACGTGCCCGGCGCCGACCCCGAGGATCAGCCGGCCTCCGCTGAGGTGGTCGAGGGTGGCGTACTGCTTGGCGGTGAGCAGGGGGTGCCGCAGCCCGACGATCGCGACATGGCTGAGCAGCCGGACGCGTTCGGTGGCGGCGGCGAGGAAGGCGAGTGTGGCGACGGGGTCGTACCAGACGGTGCTCATCGCGGCGGCGAGGCGTCGCGGGATGGCGACGTGGTCGCAGCCGGCCAGGTAGTCGAACCCGGCACGGTCGGCGGCGCGGGCGATCTCCAGCAGGTCGTCGGGCCCTGCCTCCGCCTCCCAGCCCTCGGCGTAGAGGGTGCTCTGCGACTGGACGGGAAGCTGCATCCCGTACCGCAGGCTCACCGCGCACCACCGGCGCCGCCCGGCCACAGCCCTTCCTCCGTGAGCCCGAGCAGCTCGATGGCGTTGCCCCGCACGATCCGCTCGACCACGTCGGGCTCCAGGTGCCCCATCTGCGCCTCGCCGACCTCGCGGGACTTGGGCCAGGTGGAGTCGGAGTGCGGGTAGTCGGTCTCGTAGAGGACGTTGCCGACGCCGATGGAGTCCAGGTTGCGCAGCCCGAAGGCGTCGTCGAAGAAACAGCCGTGGACATGCTCGGCGAAGAGCTCGGACGGCGGCCGGTGCACCTTGTCGGCGACGCCGCCCCAGCCGCGGTTCTCCTCCCACACCACGTCGGCGCGCTCCAGGATGTAGGGGATCCAGCCGATCTGCCCCTCGGCGTACATGACCTTGAGGTTCGGGAACTGCTCGAACTTGCCGCTCATCAGCCAGTCGACCATAGAGAAGCAGCAGTTGGCGTACGTGATGGTGGAGCCGACGGCGGGCGGGGCGTCGGCGGAGGTGGAGGGCATGCGGCTGCTGGAGCCGATGTGCATGGCGACGACGGTGCCGGTCTCGTCGCACGCCCGGAGGAAGGGGTCCCAGCCGTCGGTGTGGATCGAGGGCAGTCCGAGGAACGGCGGTATCTCGGAGAAGGCGACGGCACGCACCCCGCGGGCGGCGTTGCGCCGGACCTCGGCCGCCGCCAGCTCGGCGTCCCAGAGGGGGATGAGCGGCAGGGGTATGAGTCGGCCCTGCGCGTCCGGGCCGCACCACTCCTCCACCATCCAGTCGTTGTAGGCGCGCACGCAGAGCAGGCCCAGTTCGTGGTCCTTGGCCTCGGTGAAGGTCTGGCCGCAAAAGCGCGGGAAGGTCGGGAAGCACAGGGCGGACTGGACGTGGTTGACGTCCATGTCGGCAAGGCGGGAGGTGACGTCATAAGAACCCGGGCGCATCTGCTCGTACGTGATGACCTCGAGCCTGATCTCGTCCCTGTCGTACCCCACGGCGGTGTCGAGCCGGGTCAGGGGCCGCCGCAGCTCCTCGTAGACCCACCAGTCCCCGACCGGCCCGTCGTCGCCGGGCTCCCCCATCACCGGCTTGAAGCGGCCTCCGAGGAACGTCATTTCCTTCACGGGGGCCCGGACGATACGCGGTCCCACCTCCCGGTACTTCCGCGGAAGCCGGTCCTGCCAGACGCTCGCGGGCTCCACGGTGTGGTCGTCCACGGAGATGATCAGCGGAAAGGTGCTGTCGTGGGTGTCCATGCCGCTCACGGTAGCGCCGATCTGACGAGGCGTCAGCTATCTGTACCGGGGCCGGTTCCGGCCGTGACGGCGGGAATCACACGGTCCGGCCGGATGAGCGCGGAGAGAGTGTGCAGACCTGGTGGACTCCCGTGTGCCGCCCTGTGATCGGTGTCTCCCACGGCTGACGTATCCGTCGCCAACAAGGCAAACTGGCCTGGTTGCTCAGGATGTCTAGGGGGACTGCATGGACGGTGTACCGGACGGTGTGCCGCGCGTACCGGAGCAGCGGCGTCCCGACTCCGCGCCGATGGCGTCGGAGCCGGCGACGACGACCGAGGCGGAGCGGCCGGCGGAGTCCGCCGCTCTGCGCTTCAGCGTGCTCGGGCCCGTGCGCGCCTGGCGTGGTGACGAGCCGGTCACCACCGGGTCCCCCCAGCAACGCGCCCTGCTCGCCGCCCTGCTGCTGCGCGAGGGCCGCACCGCCACGGCGGCGGAGCTCATCGACGCCCTGTGGGGCGAGGAACCGCCCTCGCAGGCGCTGGCGGCGGTACGGACGTACGCCTCCCGCCTGCGCAAGGTGCTGGACCCGGGCGGCGAGGCCCGCCGGTCCGGCGGCACCGCGCCCACCCCCGTCCTGGTCAGCGAGTCCGGCGGCTACGCGGTCCGCGACCTCGCCGAGGACGCCCTGGACCTCACCGTCGCCCAGGACCTGGCGACCGGGGCGGAGAAGGCCCGCTCCGCGGGCGACCTCGGCCAGGCCCGCGAGACCCTGCGCCGCGCCCTCGCCCTGTGGGACGGGGAGACCCTGGCCGGAGTGCCGGGCCCGTACGCGCAGGCCCAGCGCGTCCGGCTGGAGGAGTGGCGGCTCCAGCTCGTCGAATCGCGCCTCGACATGGACCTGGAGCAGGGCTGCCACGCCGAGGCCGTCTCGGAGCTCACGGCCCTCACCGCGGCCCATCCCCTCCGGGAGCGGCTCCGCGAACTCCTGATGCTGGCGCTCTACCGCAGCGGCCGCCAGGCCGAGGCACTGGCCGTCTACGCCGACACCCGCCGCCTGCTCGCCGACGAACTGGGCGTGGACCCGCGCCCCGGCCTGAGCGAGCTGCAGCAGCGGATCCTCCGGGCGGACCCCGGGCTGGCGGAACCCTCCTCCCCGGCGTCCGAACCGGCCTCCGCCCCGGTCCGCCCGGCACAACTGCCCGCGACCGTGCCGGACTTCACCGGCCGCTCCGGTTTCGTACGGGAGCTCGGCGACATCCTGGCCTCCGCCGAGGGCCGGGTCATGGCGGTGTCGGCGCTGGCCGGCATCGGCGGCGTCGGCAAGACGACCCTGGCGGTGCACGTGGCGCACCAGGCGCGTGCGGCCTTCCCCGACGGGCAGCTGTACGTCGACCTCCAGGGCGCGGGCGCCCGGGCGGCGGAGCCGGAGACGGTCCTGGGCTCCTTCCTGCGCGCCCTCGGCACGGCCGACTCGGCCATCCCCGACTCCCTGGAGGAGCGCGCGGCCCTCTACCGCTCGGTCCTCGCCGGGCGCCGGGTACTGGTCCTGCTGGACAACGCCCGGGACGCCGCCCAGGTGCGGCCCCTGCTGCCCGGCACGGACGGCTGCGCCGCGCTGGTGACCTCCCGGGTGCGGATGCTGGACCTGGCCGGCGCCCACCTGATCGACCTCGACGTGATGTCCCCGGACGAGGCGCTGGCGCTGTTCACGAAGATCGTGGGCGAGGAGCGGGTGGCGTCCGAGCGGAAGGCCGCGCTCGACGTGGTCGCGGCCTGCGGCTTCCTGCCGCTGGCGATCCGCATCGCGGCGTCCCGCCTGGCCGCCCGCCGCACCTGGACGGTGTCGGTCCTCGCCGCGAAGCTCGCCGACGAGCGCCGCCGCCTGGACGAGCTCCAGGCCGGCGACCTGGCCGTCAAGGCCACCTTCGAACTCGGCTACGGCCAGCTGGAACCCGCCCAGGCCCGCGCGTTCCGCCTGCTGGGCCTGGCGGACGGCCCCGACATCTCCCTGGCCGCAGCGGCGGCGGTCCTCGACCTGCCGGTCGAGGACACGGAGGACCTGCTGGAGTCCCTCGTGGACACCTCTCTCCTCGAATCGGCGGCCCCCGGCCGCTACCGCTTCCACGACCTGGTGCGGCTCTACGCGCGTGCCTGTGCGGAACGGGACGAACTCCCCCCGAGCGAACGCAGTTCGGCGCTGTCCCGGCTGCTGGACTTCTACCTGGCGTCCGCGGCCGGGGTGTACGCGATCGAACGGCCGGGGGACCGGCTGGTGGACCACCTGGAGCCCACGTCGTACCCGGGGCTGCGGTTCGGCAACCGGCACGCCGCGCAGGACTGGCTGTACGCGGAGGCCATCTGCCTCCTCGCCTGTGTACGGCAGGCTGCGGGACGGCCGGAGACCCTCCCCCGGGCGATCGACATGCTGTGGGCGGCGCACGACCTCTCCGAGTCGGGGGCCAACTCCAAGGAGTACGAGGCGACCGCACAGGCGCTCGTCGGCGCGGCCCGCTCGCACGGGCTCGGGCGGGCGGAGGCCCGGGCGCTCATGACGCTCGTCAACGTCCACCACGTGAGCGGCCGTTTCGAACGGGCCGAGGAGGAGGCGGAGCGGGCCATTCTCCTCGCGCAGGAGTCCGACGACCTGCTCCCGGTCTGCTGGGCGCGCAACGCGCGCGGCATCATCGCGCTCTACCAGAACCGCCACGCGGACGGCGAGGAGCACCTCTCCCGGGCCATCGAGCACTTCCGTGCCCTGGGCGACCGCCCCGGCGTGGCGGCCGCGCTCTGCAACCTCTCCCGGATCCATCTCGCGACCGGGCGCACCCAGAGCGCGGTCGCCCTGGCCCAGGAGGGCATCGACATCTACGACGCCATGGGCAACGCCCTGCGCGGGGCGAACGCCCGTTACGCCCTCGGGCTCGCCCTCACCCAGAGCGGGGAGCTGAGCAGCGCCGCCGACCGGCTCCAGGAGGCGCTGGAGGTGTTCCGCGACAGCAGGCAGCGCCTGTGGGAGGGCATGAGTCTGTTCCGGCTGGCCGAGGTGGATCTCGCCGCCCGGCGTGCGGCGCGGGCCGCCGCCAACGCCGAGATGGCCCTCACGGTCCTGCGCGGGATCGGCGGGGAGTGGCGGCGGGGCAACGTCCTCACGGTCCTCGGACGCGCGCTGAGCGGCATCGGCCAGAGCGGCCGCGCCCAGGTCTGCTGGCAGGAAGCGGCCGCGATCTACGAGGAGTTGGGCTCGCCCGAGGCCGCCGAGGTGCGTGCGCTGCTGTCCCCGGTGCAAGCGGCCTGAGGGGGCGGGACGGGGCGTTCATCGTTCGTTTATCCCCCCACGCCATGATGGACGCAGTCGATCCGTCGCGTCGGGGGGCAGACGGGTCACCGCACGGGCCTCGCTCCGGTCGTTCGGGGCGAGCGGCCCGGGTGGGCCCGCCCGGCCACCCTCGGGGGAGTGACCGGGCGGGTCCGCCGACCTCACTGCTTGATCCATGCCAAGGGGAGTTGACGATCATGGGCAACGAGCTCAAGCCACAGGACCTGCACGCCACGGACGAGCCGCTCGGCACCGAGGACCTGCACGCCACGGACAAGGACGCCGTCAAGAAGCAGGACCTGCACGCCACGGGCGAGCCGCTGGAGACGAAGGACCTGCACGCCACGTCGGAGCCTTTCAAGCCGACGAAGTAAGCCACCGTTGCACGGGGTTCGGCCGCGGCGGCGCGGAGGGGGAGCCGTCGCGGCCGAGGTGTGTCCGCGGGCAGGTGTCGTCATGTCACAGCGGAACGACCCGCACGCCCGGCCCGCACAGCTTTCCCATGTCGTCCTCGTCGGACGTGAAGAGCACCACGCCTGCGGGCTGCCGGTTCGCGATCACGGCCAGGGCCGCGTCGATCGCGTACTCGTGGCCGTGCAGACCGGTTTCCTGGAGCAGGGTGACAGCGGCGTCGGCGACCTCGCGTGTCACGGGTTCCACCACGACACGCGACATCGCCCACGCCCAGGCAGCACGCCTCACCCGGCCGTGGTAGGCCTCGATCAGCGTCATCGAGCCGGTCACGACGCGGATACCGGAGCGGTGGGCGTCCTTGAGCCGCGCGAGCATCACCCGGTCACCGAGAACGGCCCGGGACAGCGCCTCGCAGTCCAGCACATAACAGGACGGCACCACTAGCTCGCCCTCCGGTCCCGCTCGCCGGTCCCCGTCCCCTGCTCGGCGAAGTGCCGCTCGAACTCCCTGCGCTCGGCCTCGGCCGACGCGAGCTCGGCCTCGGTGACGGGTCGGTGCTCGTGCTCCAGCCAGGTCACCAGCTCTCCCAGCCGGTCCTGCTCCCGCTGGCGCTCTATGGCCCGGGTCACGTAGGCGCTGAAGCCGCCGGACCCGACCTCCTGCCGGATCTCCTCGGCAAGCTCCTCCGGCAGCGTCACGGTGTACTTCTTCGTTGCCATACCGCTTACCATACCGGCCCTCAGTGCCGTCGGCCCGGCGTGGTGCGCCGCCGGACGCGGCGCGCGATAGTGGGTTCGCGCAGATCACCCGTCGGTCCACTCATGAAGGCGGCCCCCATGCCCGGCGAGCAGCCCCATCTCTACGAGACCCTCGACGAGCGGTTCCGGACGGGGCGGTGTCAGGCGGGGGACTCGCGGCTGGAGACGCTTTACGAGGGGTGCCGGTGGGCCGAGGGGCCCGTGTACGTGCCCGCCGGGCGGTATCTCGTGTGGAGTGACATCCCCAACGACCGGCTGCTGCGGTGGGACGAGACGACCGGGGCCGTCGGGGTGTTCCGCTCCCCCGCCGGGTACCCGAACGGCAGCACCCTGGACACCCAGGGGCGGCTCGTCACCTGTGAGCAGGGCGATCGGCGGGTGACCAGGACCGAGCACGACGGCTCCGTCACGGTGATCGCCGAGCGGTTCCGGGGCAAGCGGCTCAACAGCCCGAACGACGCCGTGGTGAGGTCGGACGGGTCGGTGTGGTTCTCCGACCCCGAGTTCGGGATCGCCACCGACTACGAGGGGCATCGCGCCGAGAGCGAGATCGGCGCCCGGAACGTCTACCGGGTCGACCCCGCGAGCGGCGAGGTGCGGCTGGTCGCCGACGGGTTCCAGGGGCCCAACGGGCTGGTCTTCTCGCCGGACGAGCGGCGGCTGTTCGTGTCCGACAGCATCGCCAACCACATCCGCGTCTTCGACGTCCACGAGGACGGGACCTCGCTCTCCGGGGGCGAGGTGTTCACGACGTGCGCCCAGGGCACCTTCGACAACATCCGGTTCGACGACGAGGGGCGGCTCTGGGCCGCCGCCATGGACGGGGGCGTGCACTGCTACGACCCCGACGGCACGCTCCTGGGCCGCATCCTGGTGCCCGGGACCGTCGCCAACGTGCGGTTCGGCGGTCCCCGGCGCAACCGGCTGTTCATCGCCGCCGACACCACCCTGTACTCCCTGATGATGTCGGTCACCGGCACCCCGGCCCTGCCAGTGGGCCGGTGACCCGGTCCCGCAGGGCGCCCTTCACGACCTTCCCGCTCGCGTTGCGCGGCAGCTCGGCGACGAACTCCACCGTCCTCGGGACCTTGTAGTTCGCCATCTCCCTGCGCGACCAGGCGATCAGGTCGTCGGCGGTCAGCAGGGCGCCGGGGCGCCGTACGACGTAGGCCCGGCCGACCTCACCGAGCCGGGCGTCCGGTACACCGATCACCGCCACGTCGGCCACGTCCGGGTGCAGGCCCAGGAGCTGCTCTATCTCGGCGGGGTAGGCGTTGAAGCCGCCGACGATGAACATGTCCTTGAGGCGGTCGGTGATGCGCAGGTTGCCCGCCGCGTCCAGGACGCCGATGTCACCGGTGCGCAGCCAGCCGTCGGGGGTCAGCACCTCGGCGGTGGCCTGCTCGTCCTCGTAGTAGCCGGACATGACGTTGAAGCCGCGCACCAGGACCTCGCCGGGCAGGCCGGGTTCCATCGGCCGGCCCTCGGGGTCCACGACCCGGATCTTCGTGCCGGGGACGGCGCGGCCCGACGTGGAGGCGATGACCGTCGGGTCGTCGCCGCGCCGGCACATCGTGACGATGCCGCTAGCCTCGGAGAGGCCGTAGGCCGTGAGGACCGTGCCGATGCCGAGTTCGGTGCGCAGGCGCTCGACCAGGCGCAGCGGCACGACCGCCGCTCCCGTCACGACCAGGCGGAGGGCCGAGAGGTCGTGGGCGTCGCGTGCGGGGTGGTCCAGGAGGGACTGGAGGAGGGTCGGGGGGCCTGGGAGTACGGAGACCCGTTCGGCGGCGATGTTGGCCAGGACCGTGTCCACGCCGAACACCGGCTGGGGGATCATCGTGGCGCCCCGCATGAGGCAGGCGATCACCCCGGCCTTGTAGCCGAAGGTGTGGAAGAAGGGGTTGACGATCAGGTAGCGGTCGCCCCGGGTGAGGCCCGCGAGGTCGCCCCAGATGTCGTAGGCGCGCAGGGTCTGGTCGTGGGTGATGACGGCACCTTTGGGGCGGCCGGTCGTGCCCGAGGTGAAGATGATGTCCGAGGGCCAGGAGCCCTGGACGGACGCGGACCTGTGCCGCACCTCCGCCGTTCCCACCCCTTCTCCGCCGGCCAGGAAGTCCTTCCAGGTCAGGAAGCCGGCCGGGGCGTCCTCCGAGAGGACGACCGCGTGCTTCAGGGCGGGCAGGCCGGGAAGGGGGCCGGTGCCCGGGCCGTCGCCGGCGGCCCGGCGCAGGGACGCCACGTACGACGTGCCGAGGAACGTGCCCGTGATGAACAGCAGTCGGGCGCCGCTGCGGCGCAGGACGTCCGCGGCTTCGGCGCCCTTGAACCGGGTGTTCAGCGGCACGAGCACGGCGCCGGCCGACACCGCGCCCAGGGCCGCGACGATCCAGTCGAGGGAGTTGGGAGCCCAGATGGCGACCCGGTCGCCCGGTTCGACGCCGGTGACCAGGCAGGCCGCCGCCGCGCGCTCCACGCGTGCGCCGAGTTCCGCGTAGGTGACGCGGGCGCGGCCCTCGACGACCGCCTCGACGTCCGCGTAGCGCTCGGCCGCCGTCGTGACCAGGTCCGGAACGCTTTCCCATGCCGTATCCGCTCGCACCGCACGCCTCCCCACGCCCTAGGAGCTGACTACCCGTCAGATTATCGGTAATCTGACGGTCTGTCAGCGACCGTTCGGCCCCGGAGGTGCGCGCAGCATGGCAGCAGGATCGGGAGGCCTCAAGGACGCCACCGCTCTCGTCGGCATAGGCCAGACGCCCTTCGCCAAGCGGCTCCCGGAGGACGAACGCACCCTGGCCTGCCGGGCCGTCCTGGCCGCTCTCGACGACGCCGGGATCGCGCCCGGCGAGGTCGACGCCCTCGCCTCCTACACCATGGAGGAAACCGACGAGGTGGAGCTGGCGAAGGCCTGCGGCTTCGGTGACCTCACCTTCTTCAGCAAGGTCGGCTTCGGCGGCGGGGGTTCGTGCGCCACCGTCGCCCATCTCGCCGCCGCCATCACGGCCGGGCAGGCGAGCGTCGGGGTCGCCTGGCGGTCCCGGAAGAGGGGCAGCGGGCCGCGGCCCTGGACCAATACCACCGTCCAGCTCCCGACCCCGGCCCAGTGGACCCGCCCGTACGGGCTGCTGAGGCCCGCCGACGAGATCGCGATGCTCACCCGCCGCTACCTGCACGAGTACGGCGCCACCCGCGACCACCTGTTCAACGTTGCCCTCGCCTGCCGCAACCGGGCCAACCAGAACCCCGCCGCGATCATGTACGACCGCCCCCTGACCCGCGAGATGTACATGACCTCCCGCTGGATCAGCGAGCCGCTGTGCCTGTTCGACAACTGCCTGGAGACGGACGGGGCGCTGGCCTGTGTGGTCGTCTCCGCCGAGCGCGCCCGGGACTGCCGCCGGAAACCCGTCTACGTCCATTCCGTCGCCCAGTCGCTCCCCGCCCAGCACCACGGCATGGTCAACTACTGGAACGACGACCCCCTGACCGGCCCCGCCTGGAGCGCCGCCCGGCATCTGTGGAAGCACTCCGACCTGGCCCCCGAGGACGTCGACGTCGCCCAGATCTACGACGCCTTCACGCCCCTGGTCCTGCTCTCCCTGGAGGGCTACGGCTTCTGTGGGCGCGGTGAGGGCGGGGCGTTCACCGAGGGCGGGGCGCTGGAGACCGGCGGGCTGCTGCCGGTGAACACCGGCGGGGGCGGGCTGTCCGAGGCCTACGTGCACGGCTTCAACCTGATCAACGAGGGGGTCAGGCAGCTGCGCGGGACCAGTACCGCGCAGGTGCCGGGCGCCTCCGCCTGTCTGGTCACGGCCGGGGAAGGTGTCCCGACCTCCGCCCTGCTGCTGAGGAGTTGAGGAGCCGCTCATGCTGCGTCCCGTCCCCGACACCGACGGCGCCCCCTTCTGGGAGTACGCCGCCCAGGGTGAACTGCGCGTCCAGGCCTGCGCCGCGTGCGGAGAGCTCCGCTTCCCGCCCCGGCCCTGCTGCCCGCACTGCCAGTCCTTCGAGAGCCAGTGGCGTCCGGTGTCCGGCCGGGGCCGGGTCTGGTCGTACGTCGTCGCCCATCCGCCGCTGCTGCCCGACTACGCGGCGCACGCGCCGTACCACGTGGTCGTCGTCGAGCTGGACGAGGCACCTCGCATCCGGCTGGTGGGGAACCTGGTCGCGGGGGCCGGGGAGCCGCTCGGCTCCGTCCCGCCGGAGAGCGTGCGCATCGGCGCCCGGGTGCGGGCCGTCTTCCACGACGGCCTCGTCCAGTGGGTTCCGGAGCGGCCATGAGGAGCGTGCTCGTGCGGGCCGACCCGGACAGCGGGGTCGCCGTGGTGACGCTGAACCGGCCCGAGCGGCTCAACGCCGTCGACCTCGCCATGGCCGACGAACTGACCTCCACCTGGCACGACTTGCGCTTCGACGACGCCGTGCGCGCGATCGTCCTCACCGGGGCCGGTGAACGCGCCTTCTGCACCGGCATCGACCGGGACGCCGTCGTGCCGCAGCCGAACTCGCCGTACGCGCAGGACGATCCGCTGCTCGTCATCGGCCCCAAGGCGAACGACCTGTGGAAGCCGGTCGTCGCCGCGGTGCGCGGCATGGCCTGCGGAGGCGCCTTCTACCTGCTGGGCGAGGCCGAGTTCCTCGTCGCGGACACCACCGCCACCTTCTTCGACCCGCACACCACCTACGGAATGGTCAGCGCCTACGAGTCCGTGCTGATGGCACAGCGCATGCCGTACGGGGAGGTCGCCCGGATGGCGTTGATGGGAACGGCGGAACGGATCTCGGCCCGGCGGGCGTACGAGGTCGGGCTGGTGTCGGAACTCGTGGCGGAGGGCGAGGCCTTGAGGGCGGCGACCTCGTGCGCCGCCGTTCTCGCCGGGTATCCGACCGAGGCCGTGCAGGGGACCGTGCGGGCGCTGTGGGCCGCGAGCGAGGCGGGGCGCTCGCAGGGGGTCGCGCAGGCGCCGCACCTCATCGCACTCGGGAACGCGACGGGCGAGCGGCAGGCCCGGTTGTTCGGGAAGCGGTCACGTGAGTACCGGTTGCGGGAGTAGCAGTCGCTTCCTCGTACATGCGTAAGCTCGGTCAGTCGTCGACGAGGGCCTGGCGGTCGACCTGGCAGTGGTCGACCGAGTCCACCAGGCCCGAGCCGCCCACCCGGACGTCGACGGTGGCCCTGCCGTTCGCGGGGACCGTGACGTCCCCGTACCGGCTGACGACGGTGAGGCCCTGGGCGTCCTCGAAGGTGACCGAGACGGAGAAGCCCGCCTTGCGGCCGTTGGGGTTGCTCACCTCGACCGTCGCGTAGGGCCGGGCGGAGGTCGCGCAGCTCACCAGCCGCGCCGTGCCGTCCTTCAGGGCCTTGCCGCCGCCGGAACCGGAGGAGGACGTCGGAGTGGAGCCGTAGTCCGGCCTGCGGGTGTAGGAACCGCCGCCGCTGCTGCTACTGCTACTGCTTCCGTAGTCATCGTCGTCGGAGCCGTAGGACCCGCCGCTCGAACTGCTGGAGCCGTACGCGCCGCCGCTGGACGAGGACGACCGCGAACTGTCGTGGTCCTGGCTGGAACTGCTGCACCCGCCGCCTCCGCCGCCGTGACCGTGGCTGCCGCCGCGGCCCCGGCCGGAGGAGAAACCGGTCAGTGCCAGTACCACCAGGACCAGCACCGCCGTGAACCTGAGCCTGCGCCCCCGTATCCGCATGGGGGACAGCCTAGTGATCGCCTGTCACGGTCATGTCACCGCGTGGCGACCGGCACGTACCCGGCGTAGCGTCGGGGGTGGAAGCGATGAAGTCGCTTCCCTACAAGCGACGGCCGCCGTCCGCAACCCCTTCCGCACATCGGTACGACGGCCGTCCCGGGCCGGTCAGGCGGTGCGCGCCGTGCCCGTGCCCTTCTCCGCGTCCAGCGCGTACACACAGCGGTCCTTGCTGCACGCGTACACCACCCCGTCCCGGACGACCGGGGAGCCGGTGATCTCGCCGCCGGTGGCGAGTTTCCACCGCAGCCGGCCGTCGTCGGCCTTCAGGGTGTAGAGCAGGTGGTCGGTGGAGCCGAAGTGGATCCGGCCCTCGGCCACCGAGGGGGCGCCGACGATGTCGCCGCCCGCCTGGAAGCGCCACTTGGGCGTGCCGGTGACCGCGTCGAGGGTGTAGAGGCCCTTGCCGCTGCCCACGTGGACATGGCCGGCGGCGACCAGGACGGGGTCGACGGAGGAGCGGGACTCGGTGGCGATGCGCCAGCGGTCGCGGCCGTCGGTGGCGTCCAGGGCGTAGACCGTGCCGAGGTAGTCGGCGAGGTAGATGCCGCCGCCGGTGACGGCCGGGCCGGGGACGAAGGTGGGCGGGGAGAGGAACACGGCCGGGGCCTCGAAGTGCCACTTCACGTGCCCGGCGGCCACGTCCAGGGCGAGGACGCGGGTGCCGGCGCAGACGTAGACGTAGCCGTCGGTGGCCTGGGTGAGCCGGATCGGGACGCCGCCGCAGGAGGCCGCGTCGCCGATCGGGTACGACCAGCGCTCCTCGCCGGTGCGGGCGTCCAGGGCGCGCAGCCGGGCGTCCTGCCACACGTAGACCGTGCCGTCGTGCAGGGCGGGCCCGGCCTCGGGGGACTCGAAGTCGGACTGGCAGCCGGTGACCTCCCAGAGCTTCTGGCCGCCGGAGGCCTCCCAGCCCTGGACGCCGCCGCCGCGGGTGCCGGTGACGACGGTGCCGCGGCCGGCCTGGAGCGAGTACACCCAGGCGTCCGTCTGCAGCCGCCACAGGTCGGCGCCCTCACGGGCGTCCAGGGCGAACAGCGTGGGTCCGTCGGAGGCGTGGATACGGCCGTCCGCGACCGCCATGGACCAGGCGACGTCCCGGGTCTTGAAGCGGCGGCGGCCGGTGGCGACGTCCAGGGCGTGCACCTCGAACGAGGTGACGTAGACCAGGTCGTCGGCGACCGAGGGCGTGCCCCAGACGTCGTTGGACATGCGGAAGCGCCAGGGCCGCCAGCCCCCGGCCTGCTCCGGCGGCGCGGCCGGGGCGGGAGGGGTGGTGACGGCGGGGCCCACGGCGGGGTCCGTGCCGTCCTTCAGGGCCTTGCCGCCGCCGGAACCGGAGGAGGACGTCGGAGTGGAGCCGTAGTCCGGCCTGCGGGTGTAGGAACCGCCGCCGCTGCTGCTACTGCTACTGCTTCCGTAGTCATC
>NZ_JAIGQA010000329.1:0-3177 GCF_019733245.1 Streptomyces sp. WAC04114 | reverse complement strand
GTGTGGGATCTGCCTCCTACGTATGTGCTGGGGGCCGGTGACCGGGTGGTGCTGGCGGCGACGCGGCGGGGGTTGGCCGAGTTGCTGGGGCGGAGGCGTCGGGAGCGGGCGGGGGCGTAGACGCCGAGTGAGCTTCGCCGCCCGGCGGCACGAGGTGCGCTCGGTGACGCCGAGCGGGTCGTCGCCCGGCGTCACCGGATACCCGGCGGTGCGCTGAGGCCGGGGCGTTGCGCAACCCGGCGTAGCGGGGTGCGCCCGCGCCCACCCGTGCCGCCCCAGCGGCACGACTGCCCGCGGGAGAGGCGGTTACTGGGCGCTCCCCCGCCCCTTCAGGTGCCTCTCCGCGAACTCCAGCTCCAACCGGACCTGCTTGATGCGTTCGTCCACCACCAGGGAGCCGTGACCGGCGTCGTACCGGTACACCTCGTGCACCGCGCCTCTCGTCTCCAGGCGCTTGACGTAGTTCTCGATCTGGCGGATCGGGCAGCGGGGGTCGTTGACCCCGGCCGAGATGTAGACCGGGGCCTTGACCTGGTCGACGTAGGTGAGGGGGGAGGACGCCTCGAAGCGGTCGGGCACCTCCTCCGGCGTGCCGCCGAGGAGCGTGCGGTCCATCGCCTTCAGCGCTTCCATCTCGTCGTGGTACGCCGTGACGTAGTCGGCGACGGGCACCGCCGCGATGCCCAGCGTCCACGCGTCGGGCTGGACGCCGAGGCCGAGCAGGGTGAGGTAGCCGCCCCAGGAGCCGCCGGTGAGGACCAGGCGCTCGGGGTCGGCGAGACCGGACGTGACGGCCCACTCACGGACCGCGGCGATGTCCTCCAGCTCGATGAGGCCGACACGGTGCTTCAGGGCGTCCGTCCAGGCACGGCCGTAGCCCGTGGAACCGCGGTAGTTGACACGGATCACCGCATAGCCGTGATCGACCCAGGCCGCCGGGCCCGCCGCGAAGGAGTCACTGTCGTGCCAGGTGGGGCCGCCGTGGATGTCGAAGACCGTGGGGAGCGGGCCGGTCACGCCCTGCGGCTTCTGGACGAGGGCGTGGATACGGCCTCCCGGGCCCTCCACCCACACGTCCTCCACCGGCACCGAGCCGGGCGACTTCATGCCGGGCGGGTCGAGCACGACACCGCCCGTCGTGGAGCGCACCGCCGACGGCGCGGCCGACGAGGACCACAGGAACTCCACGCTGCCGTCGGGCCGGGCCGTCGCACCCGACACCGTGCCCTTCGGGGTGGGGATCTCCGAGAGGGCGCGGCCGGCCAGGTCGTAGCGGAACAGCTCGCTGCGGGCCTCGAAGCTGTGCGCGATGAGCAGGCCGATGCCGTCCGGGTACCACTCGGCGCTGACGTCGCCCGGCAGCTCCAGCGCCAGGTCCGTCTGCTCGCCGGTGGCCACGTCCCACACCATGGGCTCCCAGCGGCCCCGGCGCTGGTGGCCGATGAGCAGGCGCGTGTCGCCGTCGACGGGGGCGAAGCCGAGGACCTCCAGGCCCAGCTCGCGGGTGCCGCCCTCGGTGTCGTCGAGGTCGGCGACCGCCGTGCCGTCGGGGCGCAGGACGCGCAGCGCCGAGTGCATCGCGTCGCCGTGCTCGGTGTGCTCGATCGCGATGAGCGAGCCGTCGTGGGAGAGGTCGCCGACGCCGGCCGACTCGCGGTGCCGGTAGATCTCCACCGGGTCCTCGCCGGTGCGCACGAGGTGGATGGTCGTGCCGTCCTCGTCCGTGGAACGGCCCACGACCGCCGTCCGCCCGTCGCGGCCGAGGGCGAGGCCGGCCGGGTAGGAGGGCTCCAGGCCCGCGGCGGCCGGTTCGTCCGCGCCGCCCGTGAAGGGCTGGCGGCGCCATACGCCGAACTCGTCGCCGTCCTTGTCGTCGAACCACCAGATCCACGCGCCGTCCGGGGACAGCACGCCGTCCGTCGTGCCGTTCGGCCGGTCCGTCACCTGGCGCTGCTCGCCCGTCGACCGGTCCCAGGCGTACAGCTCGTACGTCCCGGTCGCGTTCGAGACGAACAGGGAGTGGTCCGGCGCGTCCTCCGCCCAGTCGGGCAGGGACACCCGGGGCGCCCGAAAGCGCTTCTCCCAGTCCGGCATCCGCTCCTGCCGTCCCGCCTGTACCGCTTGCTCGTGCTGGTCCCGCTGATCCCGCACGTCGGACCCGTTGCTCTCAGTCATGGCCCCATACTGCCCGCCCCGGCCGACAATTCGCTGGCGAGGTCCCCAGCCTGTGGATAACCTCCACCGGTCCCCCCTCCGAGCAGGTCAGGAGTCGCACCCTTGTACTCCCCCACCCCGGCCGACTGGAAAGAGGCCAACCGCGCCCACTGGGACGAGAGGGTGCCGCTGCACGTGGCCGGTGATTTCTACGATCTGGACGCCTTCCGGGCCGGTCATGACCCCCTGCGTGACTTCGAGCTCGCCGAGGTGGGCGAAGTCGGCAACCGCTCTCTGCTGCATCTGCAGTGCCACATCGGCCTCGACACGCTGTCCTGGGCGCGGCACGGCGCCGCCCGCGTCGTCGGTCTCGACTTCTCCGAACCCGCCGTCGACCTGGCCCGCGGTCTCGCGCGCGACCTCGGTCTCGGGCCGGACCGGGCGGCGTTCGTCACGGCGGACGTGTACGACGCGGTGGCCGCGGTCCCGGACCCGTCGTACGACGTCGTGTACACCGGCGTCGGCGCGCTGTGCTGGCTGCCCGACATCGGGCGCTGGGCTCAGACCGTCGCCGCGCTCGTGGCCCCCGGCGGGTTCCTCTACCTCTCCGAGTTCCACCCGCTCACCGACGTTCTCGACGACGAGACCGGCTCGCGGATCACGCACGACTACTTCGCCCGGGACGCCTGGGTCGAACAGAGCGCGGGATCGTACGCGGCCGAGGGCGTCGAGTTCACGCACAGCCGGCGGGTCGAGTGGCAGCATCCGGTCGGCGAGGTCGTCTCGGCGCTCGCGGCGGCCGGGCTGCGGATCGAGTTCCTGCACGAGCACGACGTGTCGCTGTTCCGGCGGTTCGGGAGCTTCGAGCGGCGGGACGGCTACTTCCGCTTTCCGCCGGGCCGGCCGCGGATTCCGCTGATGTACTCGATCCGCGCCCGCAAGGACTGACCGTGTGAGGACCGCCCAAGCGCGGCCTTCCCACCGTCCGGAACCGCCCGCCGCCCGCGCCCCCCTTGCCGACCC
>NZ_JAIGQA010000328.1:0-3267 GCF_019733245.1 Streptomyces sp. WAC04114 | reverse complement strand
TCGCCGTACGGTGCTCACCGCCGCGGCGGCCACCCTCGCCACGGCCGGAACGGTCGTGGGAATCCTGCTGGCCACGTCATCGGGCTCGCCGGGCGGGGACGACACTCCGCGCGCGGGCTCCTCGGCGTCAGCGCCGGCCACCACCGGGGGCACCACGGCGGGCACCACGGGAGGCTCCACTCCCTCGCCCACCGTCGAGGGCACGGCCAGGCCGCAGACGCTGCCTCCCGGCACGCACCGGGAGGCCGGTGGGTTCGCCTGGGCGACGCCCGACGGCTGGCGGCGGGACGTGAAGACGGGGGCGGAGGTGCACTACACCTCCCCGGACGGGTCCCAGGAGCTGGTCGGCAAGTCCTCCCTGGCTCGCGGCGACCTGCTGGAGACCTGGCAGACCTCGGAGCGCAACGCCCACCAGGGCCAGGACTACCGCAAGATCCGCCTTGAGGAGACGACGTTCCGCGGCCACCCGGCGGTGGTCTGGGAGTACACGTTCACGCTGAAGGGCGTCCACTGGCACGCCCGGCTGCTCGGCTTCAACGTGACCGGCAAGTCGTACCAGGTCAACACGTGGTACCAGGAGGAGATCGAGCAGGAGGCGCTCGCCACCTACGAGAAGGTCAAGGACAGTTTCACGGTGCTGTAGGCAGCGCGGCAGGCCACGGAAAAGGGGCCTGTGGAGCGTGCCGACGCACGCGCCACAGGCCCCCGTTCACCACGAACGGCGAGCGGCCGGAGGATCAGCCGGCCGACACCTCGCTGCGCTCCTCACCCTGGACCTGCGCGGCGTCCGCGGCCGGACGCCCACCACGGATCCCCTTCTTCAGGAAGGCGATGACCAGCACCACGGCCGCGACGAGCAGCGACAGCAGGATGGTCTTGCGCCCGTCGTGCTCGGTGTCGGTGAGCATGTAGCCGAGGATGAACACGATCAGCGCGGCAGTCGCCCAGGTCAGGTACGGGTACAGCCACATCTTCACGACGAGCTTCTCGGGCGACTCGGCCTTGATGATCTTCCGCATGCGCAGCTGGGAGAAGCAGATCACCAGCCACACGAACAGGGCGACCGCGCCACTGGAGTTCACGAGGAAGAGGAAGACGGAGTCCGGGAACTTGTAGTTGAAGAAGACGGCCACGAAGCCGAAGGCGACGGAGGCGAGGATCGCCGTGCGCGGCACGCCGTTGGAGGTCGTGCGGGCGAAGGCCTTCGGCGCGTCACCACGCTGGCCGAGGGAGAAGGCCATGCGGGAGGCGGTGTAGAGACCGGAGTTGAGACAGGACAACACCGAGGTCAGCACGATGAAGTTCATGATCTGACCGGCGTGCGCGATGCCGAGGGAGTCGAGCGCGGCGACGTAGGAACCGTCCTTGGCGATGGACTTGCTGTCCCAGGGGAGCAGGCACACGACGACGGCGATCGAGCCGAGGTAGAAGACGGCGACACGCCAGATGATGCTGTTGGTGGCCTTGGTGACGGCCTGCCGCGGGTTCTCCGACTCACCGGCGGCCAGGGTGGCGATCTCGCTGCCCATGAAGGAGAAGACGACGAGCAGCACACCGGTGAGGATGGCGCCGGCCCCGTTGGGCAGGAAGCCGCCGTGCTCGGTGAGGTTGCTCAGCCCGGCCTGCTCGCTGTCCACCCCGGGCAGCAGCCCGAACACGGCGAGTCCGCCGATGATGATGAACGCGGCGATGGCGACGACCTTGATGCCCGCGAACCAGAACTCGAACTCGCCGTAGGAGCCGACGGAGACCAGGTTGGTGGCGGTCAGCACCACCATCACGATCAGGGCCCAGCCCCACTGGGGCACGGCCGGTATCCACCCTTCCAGGATCACGGCGCCGGCGGTCGCTTCGACCGCGAGCACGACGACCCAGAAGAACCAGTACAGCCAGCCGATGGAGAAACCGGCCCAGGACCCGAGGGCCCGGTCGGCGTGCGCGGAGAAGGAACCCGAGGTCGGGTTCGCGGCCGACATCTCACCGAGCATCCGCATCACCAGCACCACGAGCGTGCCGACGAGGGCGTACGACAGCAGGATGCCGGGCCCGGCGGTGGCGATACCGGAGCTGGACCCGACGAAGAGTCCGGCGCCGATGACACCGCCGATGGCGATCATCGAAAG
This sequence comes from Streptomyces sp. WAC04114, assembly GCF_019733245.1. NCBI lineage: Bacteria > Bacillati > Actinomycetota > Actinomycetes > Kitasatosporales > Streptomycetaceae > Streptomyces > Streptomyces sp. WAC04114. Next base: position 1,144 of record NZ_JAIGQA010000328.1, on the reverse strand, counting down.
ATGCCGGTTCTTGAGCCCGGCCTGCAGCCCGGAGCCCTCGGCTCCGGGGTCTCCGGGCCTTCCGGGGTCGTTTCCGGTCTTGTTCATGGTCGGCTGCGAGGTCATGGAACGGATTTCCTTTGCGCCGGGGAGCTGTACTTCCGTACGGAACCGCGCGCGCCGCACGAACGGGGTGTTTCGCGGCATGCCGGGGTACGGGGGGCTCGTACGAGCGGTGTACGAGCCGGTCCAGTGAATCGGAGGCGAACGGATAGGAGAACCTTTGAATCCAGATTGTTACTTGAGGTTTTCCTGAGGTTCAGTAATGCGGCTCACATTCGCCCAGGGTTTTCATGAGCGGCACCCCGCGCGCTTTCCCCGAAACACCCGTGTCACACTCGTCCCATGCGCGTGTACCTCGGCTCGGACCATGCGGGCTACGAACTCAAGAACCACCTCGTCGAGTGGCTGAAGGCGGCGGGTCACGACCCCGTCGACTGCGGCCCGCACATCTACGACGCCCAGGACGACTACCCGCCCTTCTGCCTTCGGGCGGCGGAGCGCACGGCCGCGGACCCCGAGGCCCTTGGCGTCGTCATCGGCGGCTCGGGCAACGGCGAGCAGATCGCCGCGAACAAGGTCAAGGGCGTCCGTGCGGCCCTCGCGTGGAGCGAGGAGACGGCGTCCCTGGGTCGGCAGCACAACAACGCGAACGTCGTCGCGGTGGGCGCGCGCATGCACTCGCAGGACGAGGCGACGAAGTTCGTGGAGACGTTCCTCGCCACGCCGTTCTCCGGTGACGAACGCCACATCCGCCGCATCGACATGCTGTCGTCCTACGAAACGACCGGCGACCTGCCCCCCATCCCGCCGCACCACCCGCAGCAGTAGCCTTCCGGGCGACCCGGGCGACCCGGGCGACCCGGGCGACCCGGGCGACCCGGGCGACCCGGGCGGCCGAGACCGACGCCGAGACGCTGCGCGATCCCGAGGGGGTCGGGTGGTCGGGTGGTCGGGTCTTCATCCGCGTCGCCGGCTCGGGGCTGGATCCCCGAGCCTTGAGCCCGGGGCCCCCTGGGGCCCGGCGTCCGAGGCGAACTCGGACGGAGTCCCCGAGCCCCGGCAGGGGACCCGCCCCCTCGGGCAGGGGACCCGCCTCTCCGGC
>NZ_JAIGQA010000327.1:0-3375 GCF_019733245.1 Streptomyces sp. WAC04114 | reverse complement strand
TTCACCTACGCCGTGTGCCTGGCGGAGGACACCCCGCAGGCCGCCCGGGAGGCCGCGGACTGGCTGGAGGGCGCGCTCACCGAACTCTCCTGCGTGGCCACGGATCAGCAATCCCCGGTGCCCGGCCGCGGGGCGGGGGACGCACGCCGAGGGCGCTCCGAAGCCCGGCAGCACCCGGCAGACCGGCACGGACACTTCAGCGACCCCGGGCATCCCGGCCACGGGGCAGGGGACGCACACCGAGAGCGCCTCAACTCCCGGCAGCACCCGGCAGACCGGCACGGACACTTCAGCGACCCCGGGCATCCCCCGCCCCCCTCGCCCCGGGCGGGTCGGGTATCGGCTGCATGTGCGGCGGGTCACCGGGGCCGTGGACGCCGAGGCGGTGTTCCGGCGGATGTTCGCGGGGTCGGCTCGGGCGTTCTGGCTGGACAGTTCGCTGCTGGAGCCGGGGCGGTCGCGGTTCTCGTTCCTCGGGGACGATCAGGGGCCGCTCGCCGAGTTCGTGCGGTACGACGTCGACGCCGGGCGGTGTGAGATCGAGCGGGCCGGGCGGCCCCCGCGGCGGGTCCGGGCGAGCGTGTTCGACTATCTGAAGCGGCAGTTGGGCAACCGCCGGGTGGACGCGACGGGGCTGCCGTTCGACTTCACCGGCGGTTACGTCGGCTACTTCGGCTACGAGATGAAGACCGAGTGCGGGTCCTCCAACCGGCACCGCTCCCCCGCCCCGGACGCCGCCTGGCTGTTCGCCGACCGGGTCATCGCGGTGGACCACGAGGAGGGCTTCACCTACGCCGTGTGCCTGGCGGAGGACACCCCGCAGGCCGCCCGGGAGGCCGCGGACTGGCTGGAGGGCGCGCTCACCGAACTCTCCTGCGTGGCCACGGATCAGCAATCCCCGGTGCCCGGCCCGCCGGCCCCGGCCGACCCCGGCGCCGCCGAGCCGTGGCTGGTGCGCGACCGGGCGACGTACCTCGCCGACATCGAGGCGTGCCGACGGGCGCTGCGGTCCGGCACCAGCTACGAGGTGTGCCTGACGAACGCCGCCCGGTTACCCGCTCCACCCGACGCGCTGGAGTTCTACCGGACGCTGCGCCGCGACGACCCGGCCCCCTACGCGGCGTTCCTGAGGTTCGGGGAGCTGGAGGTGGCCGGATCCTCGCCCGAGCGGTTCCTGCGGATCGGCCGGGACGGCACCGTCGAGGCCCGGCCCATCAAGGGCACCGCGCCCCGGGGCGAGGGACCGGATGAGGACGCCCGGCTGCGCGACGCGCTCGCGTCGGACGCCAAGACCCGGGCCGAGAACCTGATGATCGTGGACCTGCTGCGCAACGACCTGGGGCAGGTCTGCCGGACCGGCACCGTGCGGGCGTCCAAGCTGATGGCGACGGAGACGTACGCGACCGTGCACCAGTTGGTGTCGACCGTGCAGGGCAGGCTGCGGCCCGGCACGGACGCGGTGGACTGTGTGCGGGCCTGCTTCCCGGCCGGGTCGATGACCGGCGCGCCGAAGCTGCGCACGCTGGAGATCATCGACTCGCTGGAGACCGAGGCCCGCGGCGTCTACTCCGGCGCCCTCGGCTACTTCGGCTGCGGCGGTGGCGCGGACCTCAGCATCGTCATCCGGACCGCGGTCCTCGCCGACGGCGTGATGCATCTGGGCGCGGGCGGCGCGATCGTGCTCGACTCCGATCCGGACGCGGAGTACGACGAGATGCTGCTGAAGACGGCGGCCCCGATGCGGGCCCTCCACCGGCACACGGCCGAGCGGATGCGGCGGCAGGGCCCGCCGGGGCGGACGGCCCGGGCGGCCGGGGAGGCCCGGCGATGACCAGCCCTCAGGTCGCCCTGGACCCGGCCGCGACCGAGGCGCCCGGCAACCTCGCGGCCCACCTCTCCGAGCTCGCCGAGCGGCGCGGGCGGACCGGGCGGACCGCCTTCCACCAGGGGCACCGCGCCTGGACCCACGGCGAGGTACACGACCTTGCCGCCCGTGCGGCCACCGTGCCGGCCGGGCACGTCACCGCCTCGGTCAACGCCGGTGCGGCGCGCTCGCGTTCGGTGAAGAACGGCGTCTCCCGCCAGGCGGCCGGGGTGTGGAGGGCTGCTCGGTCCCGCCCTGCCCGCGGGCGTCCCCGGTGTGCAGGCCGAGGCAGAACGCGCAGCCGTTGATCTGCGAGGCCCGGATCCTCACCAGTTCCAGCGGTTCCGGTTCGAGCTTCGCGTCCTGGGCCGCGAAAACGGCGGCGGCATGCAGGGAGCCCATCGCCGCGGAGGGCAATGTCGCACGATCATCCGGGCAGTACCGCGCACAGCGCGTCCAGCGCCCCGGACCAGGCGTGGTCCGGGGGTGTGCCGTAGCCGACGACCAGGGCGTCGACGGGCTCGGCCGGCGCGGCGGGGTTGGTGTAGCGGGCGAGTCCGTGGAGCGCGAGGCCCCGCCAGTGCGCCGCCTGGACCACCGACTGCTCGGTGCCGGGCGGCAGGCGCAGCAGGACGTGCAGACCGGCCGCGATGCCGGTGACGCGGGCTTGCGGGGCACGGGCCGCGACGGCGGCGACCAGGGCGTCCCGGCGGCGCCGGTAGCGCAGGCGGGTCGCGCGGACATGCCGGTCGTAGGCGCCGGAGGTGAGGAACTCGGCCAGGGTCAGCTGGTCCAGCGCCCCGCACGTGTCGACACCGCCCTTGGCCGCCGCGGCCTCCTCGGCGAGGCCCGGCGGCAGCACCATCCAGGCCAGCCGCAGTCCGGGCGCGAGGGACTTGCTGGCGGTGCCGAGGTAGACCACCCGGTCGGGATCGAGGCCCTGGAGCGCGCCGACGGGCTGCCGGTCGTAGCGGAACTCACCGTCGTAGTCGTCCTCCAGCACCAGTCCGCCGGTGCGCCGCGCCCAGTCCACGACGGCCGTACGGCGGTCCCGGTGCAGCGGCACGCCCATGGGGAACTGGTGGGCGGGGGTGAGGAGAACGGCCTCGGCGGCCGCCAAGGCGCCCGGGTCGGTGCCGAGTCGGTCGAAGGGCAGCGGGGTGGTGCGCAGCCCGGACGCGGCCAGGATCCTCCCGTGCACGTCGAGGCCGTACGACTCGACCGCGATCGTCCGTGTCCCCCGCGCCCGCAGGACCGTGCCGAGCAGCGTCAGGCCGTGCGCGAACCCGGCGCACACCACGATCCGTTCGGGGTCGGCGCGCACGCCCCGGGCCCGGGAGAGGTACCCGGCGAGCGCGGCCCGCAGCTCGGGGCGGCCACGCGGGTCGCCGTAGTCCAGGGCCTGGTACGGGGCGGCCGTGAGGGCGCGGCGGGCGGCCTTGAGCCACTCCGCGCGCGGGAAGGACGCGAGGTCGGGGCTGCCGGGGCGCAGATCGTAGGCCGGGCGGGTG
>NZ_JAIGQA010000326.1:0-3466 GCF_019733245.1 Streptomyces sp. WAC04114 | reverse complement strand
CCGCCCACCGGCGGCTCCGTGCCCGCCCCGCCCCTCACCTGGTCGGCCGACTCCCAGGCCTGGGAGCTCGGCTGCGCTCACGACTACGTCATCGCCAGGCCACCCGGGCAGGTGGCACCGCCGCCCGTCCCGCAGGACGCGGGCGTCTGGGCCGCCTCGCAGAACGCGGTGCACGGCGGCGAGACGCTCGTGGAGCTGACCGTGCAGGGGCGGACCGACACGGCCGTCGTGCTGGAGGCGCTGCGCGTACGCGTGGTGGGGCGGACGGCTCCGGCGCAGGGCAACGCCTACGCCATGGACCGGGGCTGCGGCGGTTCGATCACCCCGCGCTCCTTCGACGTGAACCTGGACATGGACCGGCCCATCGCCCGCGCGGTCGCCGGGAGCGACGCGGGTACGCCGATCCCGGCGGTGCGCATGCCGTACCGCGTCTCCGCGCGGGACCCCGAGGTGCTGCTGGTCAACGCCAGGACCCAAGGGTGCGACTGCCGCTGGTACCTGGAACTCGACTGGTCCTCGCAGGGCCGCACGGGCACGGTCCGGATCGACGACAAGGGCCGCCCGTTCCGGACCAGCGGCATCAAGGGGCTGCCCCGCTACGTGTACGAGACCTCCGCGCGCGCGTGGGTGCCCTACAGCTAGAAGCGGGGGACGTTGCGCAGGTTGGAGCGGGCCATCTGCAGCATCCGGCCGACCCCGCCGTCCAGCACCATCTTCGAGGCGGACAGGGCGAATCCGGTCACCATCTCCGCCTTGATCTTCGGGGGGATGGACAGCGCGTTGGGGTCGGTGACGACATCGACGAGGGCCGGCCCCTTGTGCTTGAAGGCGTCCTTCAGTGCCCCGGGGAGGTCCTTGGGCTTCTCGACGCGCACCCCGTACGCACCGCAGGCGCGGGCGACGGCGGCGAAGTCGGGGTTCTTGTTCGCGGTGCCGTACGAGGGGAGGCCGGCGACCAGCATCTCCAACTCGACCATGCCGAGAGAGGAGTTGTTGAACAGCACGACCTTCACGGGCAGGTCGTACTGCACCAGCGTCAGGAAGTCGCCCATCAGCATGGAGAAGCCGCCGTCACCGGACATCGACACGACCTGCCGCTTGCGGTCGGTGAACTGGGCGCCGATCGCCATGGGCAGCGCGTTCGCCATCGAGCCGTGGGAGAAGGAGCCGATGACCCGGCGGCGGCCGTTGGGTGAGATGTAGCGGGCGGCCCAGACGTTGCACATGCCGGTGTCGACGGTGAACACGGCGTCGTCGGCGGCCACTTCGTCGAGCACGGACGCCACGTACTCGGGGTGGATCGGCGTGTGCTTCTCGACCTTGCGGGTGTACGCCTTCACCACCCCTTCCAGCGCGTCGGCATGCTTCTTCAGCATCCGGTCGAGGAAGCGGCGGTTCTTCTTCTCCTTCACCCGCGGGATCAGACAGCGCAGCGTCTCCCGTACGTCGCCCCACACCGCGAGGTCCAGCTTGGAGCGGCGGCCGAGGTTCTCGGGCCGGACGTCGACCTGGACGATCTGCACGTCGTCGGGGAGGAACGCGTTGTAGGGGAAGTCGGTGCCGAGCAGGATCAGCAGGTCGCACTCGTGGGTGGCCTCGTAGGCGGCGCCGTAGCCGAGCAGGCCGCTCATACCGACGTCGAAGGGATTGTCGTACTGGATCCATTCCTTGCCGCGCAGGGCGTGCCCGACCGGCGACTTGATCTTCCCGGCGAACTCCATGACCTCGGCGTGCGCGCCGGCCGTGCCGCTGCCGCAGAAGAGGGTGACCTTGCCGGCGCCGTCGATCATCTCGACGAGCCGGTCGATCTCGGCGTCGCCCGGGCGGACCGTCGGACGGGAGGTGACGAGGGCGGTCTCGGCGGCCTTCTCCGGGGCGGGCCGGTCGGCGATGTCGCCGGGCAGGGTGACGACGCTGACGCCGCTGCGTCCGACGGCGTTCTGGATGGCGGTCTGCAGCAGCCGTGGCATCTGCTGCGGGCTGGAGATCATCTCGCTGTAGTGGCTGCATTCGGTGAACAGCCGGTCGGGGTGGGTCTCCTGGAAGAAGCCGAGGCCGATCTCGCTGGACGGGATGTGCGAGGCGAGGGCGAGAACCGGGGCCATGGAGCGGTGGGCGTCGTAGAGGCCGTTGATGAGGTGAAGGTTGCCGGGGCCGCAGGAGCCGGCGCAGGCGGCGAGGGAGCCGGTGAGCTGCGCCTCGGCACTGGCGGCGAAGGCGGCGGTCTCCTCGTGCCGGACGTGGATCCAGTCGATGGCGGAGTTGCGGCGCACGGCGTCGACGACCGGGTTGAGGCTGTCGCCGACGACTCCGTAGAGACGTTTGACCCCGGCGCGGGTCAGGATGTCGACGAACTGTTCCGCGACGTTCTGTTTGGCCATGGCTCTCGTCTGCCCCTTCGGTCTCCTGGGATCCCTCCGGGTTCCATCAAGTCACACCGGTGGCGCTCACGCCTCCCATACCGCGGCGGCCGTACGGTCGTCCGCATAGCCCTTGACCCGCACCTGGGAGTCGGCGAGGAACGCGGCGAGGCCGGGCGGTTCGGGGCGGGACCAGCGTTCGGCGAGGTACTCGCCCAGTTCGGGCTCACCGCGCAGGGGCTCGGCGAGCCCGCCGCTGCACATCAGGAGCGTGTCACCCGGGCGGGCGACGGAGGTCCGGAAGCGGAAAGGCTCGCGGGGCGGCTCCGGGGCCGGTTCGTACGGGCTGGGCGGCGTCGGGATGCCCAGGTCCATGGTGAGCCGGTCGCCCTCGGGGGTCTCGGAGGGCGGTGAGCCGAAGCCCACGACGGGTTCGCCCCTGACGTCGGCGACCTGCGGCTCGATGTCCTGCCACTCGCCCTCCCGCAACCGGAACAGTCCGCCCGGTCCGACCCCGAAGAACACCCGCGTGCGGCACCCGGGGTCGGCGGACAGCAGCAGACAGCGCAGGCTGGCCGCGTACTCCTCGGGGTCGACACCCTGCTCGGAGGCGCTGGCCCGGAGCTTGCCGAGGCTGCGGTCGGTGAGCCGGTGCAGCCCTGACTTGAGGTCGCCGCGCCGGCCGTCCCTTATGTCCTCGACCAGGCGGGCGTGGCTGCGTCCGACGGCCCGTCCGATCCACTGACAGGCCTCGGCGGCGGCCCGGTGCGCACCCGGTGTGGCCCGGGCCCCGGTCGCCATCGCCACCAGCAGCAGCGCGTGCTCACCCGTCCCGAACCGGGCGGTGAGCAGCGAGTCCCTGCGGGGCTCGCCCCGATACCGCGCGGAGTCCCCCCGCACGGAGACGGCCCGCAGCGTGCAGGCCCCGTACCGGGCCCCGTCCAGCACGGTGTCCGCAACGAGATCGTCGAGGTCGTCCGGGTCGGCGGACAGCAGCAGACAGCGCAGGCTGGCCGCGTACTCCTCGGGGTCGACACCCTGCTCGGAGGCGCTGGCCCGGAGCTTGCCGAGGCTGCGGTCGGTGAGCCGGTGCAGCCCTGACTTGA
>NZ_JAIGQA010000325.1:0-3504 GCF_019733245.1 Streptomyces sp. WAC04114 | reverse complement strand
CCCCCGTCACGGCCCACCCCGCGCTCACCGAGACCCTGCGCACCTGGCTCTCCCTGCACGGCAGCTGGGACCGCACGGCCGTCGCCCTGTCCGTGCACCGCAACACCGTGCGCCAGCGGATCGCCCGCTGCGCGACCCTGCTCGCGACGGACCTCGACGACCCGGACGTACGGATGGAACTCTGGTTCGCGCTGCGGCACATCTGAGTACGTGAGCGGTGTCCCCCTGAGTACGTGACGCACGTCCCAGCGCGCGATACGCCAGGGACGCCCACAGTCGGCTGCCTCACAATGGATGCCATGCCGATACCCGGGACACCCAGCCGCGCCGAACTCGTCGAACACCTCGTCAGGACGCGCATCGCGGGCGACGTCGCCACCCCCCGCGAGAACAACCTCTCCCACTACCGCAAGCTCGCGAACAGCGACCGCCACTACTGGCTCGGGCTGGAACTCGGCGACCGCTGGAGCGACGAGCAGGACGTCCTCGCGGTGATGGCGGAGCGGGTCGGCGTGAACGACGACCCCGAATACCGGTACGGCCAGGACACCATCGACCCGGAGCTGACCGTCGACGGTCTGGAGCGGATGGCCGGACGGCTGCGCAAGGCGGCGGACGGGCAGCAGCGCGTCCTGTTCGCCACCGGCCACCCCGGCGGCCTCCTCGACGTGCACCGCGCGACCGCGGCGGCGCTGCGCGCGGCCGGCTGCGAGATCGTCGTCATCCCGGACGGGCTGACGACCGAGGAGGGCTACGTCATGCAGTTCGCGGACGTGGCGGTCCTGGAGCACGGCGCCACCCTGTGGCACACCCACTCGGGCGAACCCATGAAGGCGATCCTCAAGGGCCTGGAGCGCGAGGGCCGCCCGCTGCCCGACCTGGTCGTCGCCGACCACGGCTGGGCGGGCTACGCGGGCCAGCACGGCGTCGACTCCGTCGGCTACGCCGACTGCAACGACCCGGCCCTCTTCATCGCCGAGGCCGAGGGCACCGTGCAGGTGACGGTGCCCCTGGACGACCATGTGATCAGCCCCCGCCACTACGACCCCATGACGGCGTACCTGCTGGCGGCGGCCGGGCTGGACTGACCGGCGGGCGGCCGGGCCCGGCGCGCCCCGGGGGGGCAAGGCCCTGGGCGAAATCCGCGCGGTGGGGGACCGCCCACTCGCGGAACCCGCGCGGCGGTCTCCCCGTCACCTTCTCCACGGTCGGGTACACCCGCGACTCGTCGAGAACGCCGTCACCGCAGAAGCGGAAGAAGGCGTGGACGTACGCCTCCGGCAGCCCCGCGGCGGCGTGCGCGAGTCAGAGGGCGACGCGCCCGGCTCAGCGGGGAACGCGCACCACGCCCTCCTGGATGACCGACACGGCGAGCCGGCCGTCCTGGGTGTAGATGCGGGCCTGGCCGAGGCCGCGGCCGCCGGACGCCGAGGGCGACTCCTGGTCGTACAGCAGCCATTCGTCGGCGCGGAAGGGCCGGTGGAACCACATGGCGTGGTCCAGGGAAGCCCCGACGACGTCGCCGACCGCCCAGCCGCCGCGGCCGTGCGCGAGCAGGACCGAGTCGAGCAGGGTCATGTCGGAGACGTAGGTGGCGAGCACGATGTGCAGCAGGGCGCTGTCGACCGGCCCGTCGAGCTTGCCGTTGGTGCGGAACCACACCTGGGAGTGCGGCTCGCGGGGCTGCCCGAACTGCCCGTAGGGCGGCTCCTCGACATAGCGCAGGTCGATGGCCTCACGCGCGGCGAGGAAGTGCTCGACGACCTTGGGGTCGAGGTGGTCGTAGCCGCGGAACCGGTCCTGCGAGGTCGGCAGGGCCGCCGGGTCCGGGGCGGGCGGCATGGGCGCCTGGTGGTCCATGCCCTCCTCGTGCTCCTGGAAGGACGCGGACAGCGAGAAGATCGGCCGGCCGTGCTGGACCGCCACCACCCGCCGGGTGGTGAAGGAGCGGCCGTCGCGGATGCGCTCGACGTCGTAGACGATGGGCGCGCCGGGGTCGCCCATGCGCAGGAAGTACGCGTGGAGCGAGTGGGGCGGCCGGTCCGCCGGGACGGTACGCCCGGCGGCGACCAGCGCCTGGGCCGCGACCTGGCCGCCGAAGACCCGGGGGACCACGGCGGACCGGGACTGGCCGCGGAAGATGTTCTCCTCGATCGGCTCGAGGTCGAGCAGATCGAGGAGATCCTGAAGTGCCTGGCTCATGAAGTCAGTTGTATACGCCAGTGGTTTCGGGAGGCTTACAGGCCCATGTTCTTGGCGATGATCGACTTCATGATCTCGCTCGTGCCGCCGTAGATGCGGTTGACGCGGTTGTCCGCGTACAGGCGGGCGATCGGGTACTCGTTCATGAAGCCGTAGCCGCCGTGCAGCTGGAGGCAGCGGTCGATGACGCGGTGGGCGACCTCGGTGCAGAACAGCTTGGCGGAGGCGGCCTCGGCGGGGGTGAGCTCACCGGCGTCCAGGGCCTCGGTCGCGCGGTCGGCGACGGCCTCGGCGGCGTCCACCTCGGCCTGGCAGGCGGCCAGCTCGAACTTGGTGTTCTGGAAGGAGGCGACCGTCTTGCCGAAGACGGTGCGGTCCTGGACGTACTGCTTGGCGAACCGCACGGCGGCCTTGGCCTGGGCGTAGGCACCGAAGGCGATGCCCCAGCGCTCGGAGGCCAGGTTGTGACCGAGGTAGTAGAAACCCTTGTTCTCCTCGCCGAGCAGGTCCTCGACGGGCACCTTGACGTCGACGAACGCCAGCTCGGCGGTGTCGGAGGTCTTCAGGCCGAGCTTGTCGAGCTTGCGGCCGACGGAGTAGCCCTCGGACTTGGTGTCCACGGCGAAGAGGGAGATGCCGTGGCGGCGGTCCTCGGCGGTCGGCGCGGAGGTGCGGGCGCAGACGATCATGCGGTCGGCGTGCACGCCGCCGGTGATGAAGGTCTTGGCACCGTTGAGGACGTAGTGCGTGCCGTCCTCGCTCAGCTTGGCGGTGGACTTCATGCCCGCGAGGTCGGAACCGGTGCCCGGCTCCGTCATCGCGATGGCCCACATCTCCTCACCGGAGACGAACTTCGGCAGGAACCGCTTCTTCTGCTCGTCGGTGGCGAGCATCTTGAGGTACGGCAGGGCGAGCAGCACGTGCACGCCGGAGCCGCCGAACGCGACGCCCGCGCGAGCGGTCTCCTCGTACAGAACGGCCTCGAACTTGTGGCTCTCCAGGCCCGCGCCGCCGAACTCCTCGGGCACGTTGATGCCGAAGATGCCCAGCTCACCGAGCTTGTAGTAGAAGTCGCGCGGCGCCTGGCCGGCAGCGAACCATTCGTCGTACACCGGTACGACCTCGGCCTCGATGAAGGCGCGGATGGTCTCCCGGAACGCCTCGTGATCCTCGTTGAACACCGTACGGCGCACGCCGCCACCTCCACGACTTCGCATGTCTAAGCGCTTGCTCAGCCAAAGATACCGGCGGGTATCAACGACCGTCCAGGGTGGGGGTGGGGTAACGCTCGTCACGCTGGGG
>NZ_JAIGQA010000324.1:0-3527 GCF_019733245.1 Streptomyces sp. WAC04114 | reverse complement strand
ACCGCCGCCGGACAGGGCATCGACGGCATCGGCGAGACCTCGGTACGCGCCCTCGCCAAGCTGGAGCAGGTGCTGCCGAACCGGCTGCGCCGCCGCGTGGGCGCCCTGAACACCGGCACCGTGCCGAACGCGCGGTCGACCGAGCGCCGCAGTTCGTGGACGAGCAGCAGATGCACGAGCTGCGCGTCGGTGAACTCGGCGTCGCGCAGCGCGAGCCGCACCCCGTGCACCGCGTCGTCGGCGAGCCGCCGGACCTCCAGCAGGGAGGTGCCGGTCGCGGCGATCGGGTTCCAGGCGCCTGACGCGGCGTCAGTGTGCAGGTCCTCCACGGCGTCCAGCAGGTGCGCGAGCCGTCCGAAGAGCCGCCCGGCCTCGGCGAGCGGCCCGGCGTTGCCCGGCCGTCCGGCGAGGACCGCGGTGTGCGCGAAGGCCGCGGCGGTCGCGGTCTCGGTCGGTTCGGTGATGGTCAGGAGCGGCGTCCCCGGCCCGGCCAGCGCCTCGATCCCGGCCTGCCGGTCCACGGCGTCGACCAGGAGCGCGGTGTCGAATCCCACAGCGGAACCGGTCCGGGCTCCGGCCGTGCCCCAACTCACGGCGACCCGGCGCGCGGCACGCGCCACCGGTTTGCGGGCCAACAGCCCGTCACCGTCGGTGACGTGGTCGCGCACCTTCGCCGAGGCCAGCACCAGGGACACGGCTGCCGCGAGCCGGGCTCCCTCGCCGTGCGCGACGGAGGCGGTGCGCATGCCGCGCAGCGGGCACGGCCCTGCCGTACGACGGCCGCTGCCGTCCGTCTCCGCCTGAGCCTCCGTCAGAACGGAGACCAGCAGCCCGTCATAATTCGTGACAATCCGCGCGAACTGCCCGTGATCACCGCGCAGCGCGAGGCAAAGCCCGCACAAATGCGCCATCCACTGACTGGTCAGCTTCTCCCCGAGCCGGTGTCTACAAGGCCTGACGATTCCGAACACGACGCTCCCCCGAACTCCAAGACGACGTTGAGCTGCGGCATCGTACCGACCCCGCATTCACCCGTACGCCCCGGCCGTCACCCGTACGCCGAGAAGAATCATATTTCACTCACAGTCAGCAGCCGTTTGGGAAACGGCCCTTGGGACACACGGACTCTCGACGGATTCGCTGTGCACCAGTACCGTCACAAACCCCCCGTGCGGCGTCTATCCACTTGGCGCGCCATCCGCATCATGGACGACCATAGGGATGCGGAAAGCAGAAAGACCGCTGTGAGAGGAGGCGTCCATGGGATCGGTACGCAAGGCAAGTGCCTGGCTTGGCCTCGTCGACGACAACGAGGACGAGCGTTACTACGACGACGACGACTACTCCGACGGAAACGAGCCCGGGGAAGCCTGGGTCACTGATCCGCGCGTCAAGGTGGCCTCGGACGTCGCCGAGGAGAAGGGCCGCCGCATCGGCACGGTGACCCCGGACAGCTTCCGGGACGCCCGCGCCATCGGGGAGCTGTTCCGCGAGGGCGTGCCGGTGATCATGAACCTCACGGCCATGGAGGCCTCCGACGCCAAGCGCGTGGTCGACTTCGCGGCCGGGCTGATCTTCGGCCTGCGCGGTTCGATCGAGAGAGTGTCGACGCGCGTGTTCCTGCTGACCCCGGCCAACACGGAGATCGTCAACGGCGATCCGGCCGGGCACCGTACGGACGGTTTCTTCAACCAGAGCTGAGGCAGGGCCGCTCACCGGCCCTGCCCCCGCGCAGGGTTACCGGACCGGCCTACCGGAAGGCATCGAGTCCGGTGAGCGCCTTGCCCAGCACGAGCTGGTGCATCTCGACGGTGCCCTCGTAGGTGAGCACCGACTCGAGGTTGGTCGCGTGCCGCATCACGGGGTATTCGAGCGAGATCCCGTTGGCGCCGAGAATGGTCCGGGCCGTGCGGCAGATCTCGATCGCTTCCCGGACGTTGTTGAGCTTGCCGAAGCTGACCTGCTCGGGACGCAGGCGGCCGGCGTCCATCCGCCGCCCCAGATGATGGGCGAGCAGAATCCCCTTGTGCAGTTCGACCGCCATGTCGGCGAGTTTGGCCTGGGTGAGCTGGAAACCGCCGATGGGCCGCCCGAACTGCTCCCGCGACTTCGCGTAGTCGAGCGCGGCCTCGAAACTGCTGCGGGCCGCGCCCATGGCGCCCCAGACGATTCCGTAGCGGGCGTGGGACAGACAGCTCAGGGGTCCGCGCAGGCCGGTGACCTCCGGAAGGACGGCGTCGGCGGGCAGCCGCACGTCGTCGAGCACGAGCTCGCTGGTGACGGAGGCCCGGAGGGACCACTTGTGCTTGATCTCGGGAGCGGAGAACCCGGGGCTGTCGGTGGGCACGGCGAACCCGCGGATGCCCTCCTCGGTCTGCGCCCATACGACGGCGACACCGGCGACCGACCCGTTGGTGATCCACATCTTGCGGCCGTTGAGAATCCAGTCGGAGCCGTCGCGCTTGGCGTGCGTCCGCATGGCGGCGGGGTCGGAGCCGTGGTCGGGCTCGGTGAGCCCGAAGCAGCCGATGACCTCGCCGGCGGCCATGCGCGGCAGCCACTGCTGCTTCTGCTCCTCGCTGCCGAAGCGGTGGATGGCGTACATGGCGAGGGAGCCCTGCACGGAGACGAGGGAGCGGATGCCGGAGTCGGCGGCCTCCAGCTCCAGGCAGGCGAGCCCGTACTGCACGGCGGACGCGCCGGCGCAGCCGTACCCGTCGAGGGACATCCCGAGGGCACCGATGCCGCCGAGCTCTTTGGCCAGCTCCCGGATCCCCGGCAGCTCCCCCTTCTCGTACCACTCGGCGACGTACGGCAGCACCCGGTCCGCGGCCCAGGCCCGCACGGTGTCCCTGATCCCGAGGTCCTCCGGCTCCAGCAGGTCGTCCAGGCCGAGGGGATCGACGGGATCGAGGGGAGGCAGCTTGGACGAACCGGACATGATCGACACCCTCCGAACTCTTTAACTAGCACCGCTAGTCCAGACGCTACGACGTCCGCCCACCCACGCACCACCCGTAGCCGCCAACTGACAGCCGGACTCACCTGTGGCCACCACCACACCGCGGGCGTCAGCGGACCGTGGATCAAGGAATCAGCGAATGACGGATACGGATCAGCCCGACGACGGAACCGGGTGCGGCGTGGTGCACCGGGCACCGGGTTGCCGATGCCACTCCCGACGCCGGGCGCCGCACCAGGCCCCGGATTCAAAGCCGAATGCGGCATTCCGGCGCGCAGACCGGCCCAACCGGGACCGGGCACGGCGCCGAACACCGGGCGCCGATGCCCGGCGTTCCGGCATGCAGGCCGGCCCAACCGGGACCGGGCACGGCGCCGTGCACCTAACACCAGATGCCGAAGCCCGGCGTTCCGGCGCGCAGACCGGCCCAAACGGGACCGGGCGCCGATGCCGCACCAGGCAGCCCCGTCGCGCTCGTCCCAGCCCCCCGGCGCGCACCTGCCTCCCCCGCGCGCAAGCCCAGCCCCGGCTCCTCAGCCGCAGTCCGAGGCAGACGGCCCGCCCC
>NZ_JAIGQA010000323.1:0-3531 GCF_019733245.1 Streptomyces sp. WAC04114 | reverse complement strand
GTACCCGCCGTGGCCCGCGGGGCCGTGTCCGCCGGGGGGCTGGGGCAACCAGCCCCCCGGCGGACACGGCCCCGCGGGCCACGGCGGGTACGGCGCCCCAGGGCGCCCCGGCGGCTGGGGAGGCGGCTGGGGCGGTCCCCCGCCCGCCGCCAAGCCCGGCGTCATCCCGCTCCGCCCGCTCGGCGTGGGCGAGATCCTCGACGGCGCCGTCTCCACCATGCGCACCTACTGGCGCACGGTCCTCGGCATCTCGCTGACCGTCGCCGTCCTCACCGAGGTCATCGTCGTCCTGTTCCAGGGCCTGGTCCTGGACGACTCCAGCACCGAGGCCCTCAACGACCCCAGCGCCACCCTCAGCGAGCTGAGCAGCGCCATGGGCGACGCCATGCTCAACTCCTCCGTCGTGTTCGTGATCTCTCTGGTCGGCACCGTCATCGCGACCGCGCTGCTCACGACCGTCACCAGCCGCGCCGTGCTCGGCAAGTCGGTGACCATCGGCGAGGCCTGGCGAGACGCCCGCCCTCAGATCCTCAAACTGTTCGGCCTCATCTGCGTGTTGCTGCTCATCACCGTCGGCGTCGTCACCGTGGGAGCCCTGCCCGGCCTCCTCGTCACCGTCGCCGGGAGCAGCGGCCCAGGTATCGCCCTCACCGTGCTCGGCATCATCGGCGCCGGCATCGTCGCCCTGTGGCTGGCGATCCGCTTCTCCCTCGCCTCTCCCGCCCTCATGCTGGAGAAGCAGGGCATCAAGAAGGCCATGAGCCGCTCCGCGAAGCTCGTCCAGGGCACCTGGTGGCGGATCTTCGGCATCCAGCTGCTCGCCACGCTCATCGCGAACGTCGTCGCCTCGATCATCGTCATCCCGTTCACCCTGCTCGCCGCGGCCCTCAGCGGCGACGGCCTCACCGGCTGGCTCAACACCGGTGTCGGCAGCCTCGGCTGGTCGTTCCTCATCATCAGCGGCATCGGCTCGGTGATCGGCTCCATGATCACGTTCCCGATCACGGCCGGCGTCACCGTGCTCCTCTACATCGACCAGCGCATCCGCCGCGAGGCCCTCGACCTCGAACTGGCCCGCGCCGCCGGTGTCCAGGGCTACGGCTCCACCGCCCCCGGCACCACCCCGGGGAGCTGATGCGGTGAGCCGGGCGGGGGAACTTCTCACAACGGCGCTGCCACGCGCCGGCATACGAACGCTGCTGAGCGCCGGCGACACCTCCCTGCTGTCGTCGGCACGCTCCGCCGACGACCCGCCCCTCACCATCCCGCGCGACCCCGCGCGCGAGGCGGCCCGGCGCGAACTGTCCAAGCGGATGTACCACGAGAACGACCCCAGCCTGTTCCAGCGCGCACTCGACGCCTTCTGGGAATGGCTCGGCAAACTCTTCAACGCCGCCTCGACCGCCACCCCCGGCGGCACACTCGGCCTGGTCGTCATCATCCTGGCCGTCATCGCGGTCCTGGCCGCCCTGTGGTGGCGCCTGGGCACCCCTCGCCGCCAACCCACCTCGTCCGCAACCCTGTTCGACGACCGTCCCCGCAGCGCCGCAGAACACCGCGCCGCCGCGGAGGCACACGCCGCCCAGGGCCACTGGAACCAGGCCGTCCAGGAACGCATGCGCGCCCTCGTCCGCGCCCTGGAGGAACGCGCCCTCCTCGACGTCCGCCCCGGCCGCACCGCCGACGAGGCCGCAGCCGAAGCCGGCCGGGCCCTGCCCGCCCACACCGACCGACTGCGCACCGCCGCCCGCGACTTCGACGACGTGACGTACGGTGGCCGCTCGGCGACCGAGCAGTCGTACCACCGCATCGCCGAACTCGACCGCGACCTGGAACGCACCAAGCCCCAGCTCGCGACGAGCAGCGCCGCCACGGCCCCCAACACCCGCCAGGGAGCCGCCGAATGACCACCGAGGCCACCCTCGCACCCACCTCGGCCTCGCCCACCGCCCGCCAGGTGTGGACCCGCGCCCGCGGCATCGCACTCGCGCTCGTGGTCCTCCTCGCGGGAGCCGTCGCCATCGCCGTCGTCCGCTCCGACGCCCGCCACGGCGAACTCGACCCGCGCTCCGCCGACCCGGGCGGCAGCCGCGCCGTCGCCGAACTCCTCGCCGACCGCGGCGTGGACACCCGCGTCGTCTCCACCCTCGACGAGGCAGCCACCGCGGCCGGCCCGGACACGACTCTCCTGGTCGCCTCCCCCGACCTGCTGACCCGCACTCAGCAGACCCGCCTGCACAAGGCGTTCGCCGACTCCGGCAGCCGCACCGTCCTGGTCGCCTCCGGAAGCGCCTCCATCGAACGGCTCGCCCCCGGCGTCACCGCCGACCCCGCCACCAGCCTCGACTCGACGCTCGCCCCCGACTGCGCCCTGCCCGCCGCCCGACGCGCAGGCCCCGCCGACACCGGCGGCGTCCGCTACACCACCACCCACCTCGGCGCCGACACCTGCTACCCCAGCGAACGCCTTGCCACTCTGCTGCGCCTCCCGCACGACAAGGGGAACGGCGACACCATCGCCCTCGGCGCGCCCGACATCCTCCTCAACGACCGCCTCGACGAGCAGGGCAACGCCTCGCTCGCCCTCCAACTCCTCGGCTCCCGCCCCCATCTGGTCTGGTACCTCCCCTCGCTCTCCGACACGTCGGCCGGCGGCACCGACGACGAACGCAGCTTCTTCGACCTGCTCCCCTCGGGCTGGCTCTGGGGCACCCTGCAGCTCTTCGTCGCCGCAGCCCTGGCCGCCCTCTGGAGGGCACGCCGGCTGGGCCCCCTCGTGCCCGAAAAACTCCCCGTCGCGATCCGCGCCTCCGAAACCGCCGCAGGCCGCGCCCGCCTCTACCGCAAGACCGACGCCCGCGACCGCGCGGCCGACGCTCTTCGCTCCACCACCCGCACCCGCCTCGCCCCCCTCGTAGGCGTCCCCGTCACCCAGGCGCACACGCCCGAGGCCCTGCTCCCCGCCCTGTCCGCCCGCCTCCACGGCAACGGCCAGGACCAGCACGCCCTCCTCTTCGGACCACCGCCCAGCGACGACACAGCACTCATCGCACTCGCCGACCGACTCGACGCCCTCGAAAGAGAGGTACGCCGTCCATGATGGACCCGACCACTGACAACGCCGGGCAGACCGGGGACCCGGGCACCGCCCGCGACGCCCTGGAGGCCCTGCGCGCCGAGATCGCCAAGGCCGTGGTCGGCCAGGACCCCGCCGTCACCGGTCTCGTCGTCGCCCTGCTCTGCCGCGGCCACGTCCTCCTCGAAGGCGTCCCCGGCGTCGCCAAGACCCTCCTGGTCCGCGCCCTTGCCTCCGCTCTCGAACTCGACACCAAGCGCGTCCAGTTCACCCCCGACCTCATGCCGAGCGACGTGACCGGCTCCCTGGTCTACGACACCCGCAGCGCCGAGTTCTCCTTCCAGCCCGGCCCGGTCTTCACCAACCTCCTCCTCGCCGACGAGATCAACCGCACGCCCCCCAAGACCCAGTCGTCCCTCCTGGAGGCCATGGAGGAACGCCAGGTCACCGTCGAC
>NZ_JAIGQA010000322.1:0-3752 GCF_019733245.1 Streptomyces sp. WAC04114 | reverse complement strand
GCTGGTGCCTGTGCCCATTGGATGCCCGCTCCGCTGGGCGCCTCAGTGCGCCGTTGATGCGCCCAGCGGAGCGGGCATCCAATGGGCACAGGCACCAGCCTCGAGGAGGGACCCATGGCCGAATCCCCCAGTACGACGCCCGACCCCGAACGGCAGCGCGAGACCGAGCAGCCCGCCGAGATCAGGAGCCTTCCCCTGATCGCCGCGTGCGGCTGCGGTTCGGGCTGCGGCTGCGGGTGTCAGTCGGGCAGCCCCTGCCAGTGCGGCTGACGCCGGCGCGTTGTCGTTCGTACGAGCGCTGTCGTTCGTACGACCTGTAGTGCGCAGGGCTTGTAGGGCCCGCTCTAGTGCGCATGACCTGTAGGGCCCGGCGGTCTCGCCGGGCCCTGCGGCGTGGGGTCGTTGGTCGGGGCCGTAGGGCCTTGGGTCGCCCCCGCGGCCGTACGGGCGGAGCATGAGAGGGAGGCAAGGCGGCGCCGACCGGCGCCGTGCGGGAAGGAGACGCGAGGCATGCCCAAGTTCATGGATGTCCATCGCGGCATGAAGGGCATCACGGAGGAGCAGCTCCGTGAGGCCCACAACGCGGACCTCGCCATAGAGAAGGACGAGCAGGTCCACTTCGAGATGGCCTGGGCGGACCCGGAGTCCGGCCACGTCTACTGCCTCTCCGAGGCACCCTCGGCCGAAGCGGTCCAGCGCATTCACGAGCGGGCCGGGCACCTGGCGGACGAGGTGCACCCTGTGCCGTTGACCGTCCGGTGACCTGCCGCGTGCGGCCCGTCAGCGGCGCCGGCCGGCGTTGAGGCGGGCCGCCTGGCGCGTCAGGTGGTCGCGTTCGGCGAGGTTCGGAGCCTTGCGGGCCGCCTCGGCGTACAGGCGGGCGGCCGTCTCCGGATCGCCGTCGCGCTCGTGGAGGTACGCCGCCACCGCGGTGTGACGGGGCAGGGAGTCGTCCAGCGCCGCGAGCTCCGCCAGACCGGCGCGCGGTCCGTCGGCCTCACCCACGGCCACCGCGCGGTTGAGCCGGACGACCGGGTTGTCCGTCAGGAGCAGCAGCTCGTCGTACCACTCCACGATCTGCACCCAGTCGGTCTCCTCGGCGGTCAACGCGTCGGCGTGGAGCGCCGCGATGGCGGCCTGGGCCTGGAACTCGCCCAGCCGGTCACGGGCGAGTGCCGTCTGCAGGATCCCGATGCCCTCGGCGATGGCCGCGGTGTCCCACCGGCCGCGGTCCTGCTCGGCGAGCGGCACCAGGCTGCCGTCGGGCGCGGTACGGCCGGCGCGCCGGGCGTGGTGGAGCAGCATGAGCGCCAGCAACCCCGCCACCTCGGGGTGGTCGATCGCGCCCGCGAGCTGCCGGGTGAGCCGGATGGCCTCGGCGGAGAGGTCGACGTCGCCGGAGTAGCCCTCGTTGAAGACCAGGTAGAGGACGCGCAGCACGGTCGCGACATCGCCGGGCTGGTCGAACCGCACGCCGGAGACGGTGCGCTTGGCACGGCTGATGCGCTGCGCCATGGTCGCCTCGGGCACCAGGTAGGCCTGGGCGATCTGCCGCGTGGTGAGCCCGCCGACGGCGCGCAGCGTGAGCGCGACCGCCGACGAGGGCGTCAGCGAGGGGTGGGCGCACAGGAAGTAGAGCTGGAGCGTGTCGTCGGAGTCGGGCGTGGGCCCGGGTGCCGGCTCCTCGTCGACCAGGTCCTCGCGCCGGCGGCGGGCGCTGTCGGCCCGCGCCTGGTCGAGGAACTTGCGCCAGGCCGCGGTGACCAGCCAGCCCTTCGCGTCACGGGGAGGGTCGGCCGGCCACACGCGGAGCGCCTCGACCAGCGCGTCCTGCACGGCGTCCTCGGCCGCCGCGAAGTCGGCCCCGCGGCGGACGAGGATCGTGAGCACGCTCGGGGTGAGGCTGCGGAGCAGTGCCTCATCCATGGACGGAGCACTCCGGGATGGTGGGCGGCGCGGTCAGGAACGGGCGCACCTCCAGCCACTCGTGGATCGGCTTCCCGCCCGCGCCGGGGGCGGCGGACAGCTCCCCGGCCAGCTCGACGGCCCGCTCGTAGCTGTCGACGTCGATGATCATCCAGCCGGCGATGAGGTCCTTCGTCTCGGCGAACGGGCCGTCGGTGACCGGCGGGCGCCCCTCACCGTCGTACCGGACCCACGCCCCCTCGGCGGCGAGCGCCTGACCGTCGACGAACTCGCCGGTCTTCTCCAGCCGGGCCGCGAAGTCGTTCATGTACTGGATGTGCGCCGAGATCTCCTCCGGCGTCCACTGGTCCATGGGCACGTCGTTGACCGCTGCCGGGGCGCCGCGGTAGTGCTTCAGAAGCAGGTACTTGGCCATCGTCTTCTCCTCGGTGCTGTGCGACCCATCCTGGCCGCCTTCACCCCGGGGACGGAGCTGGACGCGGGTTCTCGACACCACCGCGAAGTATTTTCTCAGCGACTTTCGTTCACTGCCCGACGCGGCCGTCGATGCGTTCGCGCAGGAGGTCGGCGTGGCCGCAGTGCCGTGCGTACTCGGCGATCTGCGCGACCAGGATGTCGCGGAGCTGGACCTGTCCGCCCGGTTCGGGGCCGTAGTCGGAGAAGCCGGCGTTGCGGGTGGCGAGGTCGGTGATGCCGGCCAGGAAGCGGTCGGTGTGCTCGATCTCGGCACGCCACGCCCGCCAGGCCTCGTCCACGACCGCCTGGTCGGCGACGGCACCGTTGAAGTCACCGTCCCGGTCCTCCTCCGTGCGGTACAGCTTCGGCGCGTCCTCGCCGGCCATCACCCGCCGGAGGTGCCGCTCGTCCTCGGTCAGGTGCCGCACCAGCCCGAGCAGGGACATCGTGGACGGCGGGACGGAACGCCGGGCCATCTGCTCGGCGTTGAGTCCCGCGCACTTCATCTCGAACGTGAGGCGGTAGTTGCGCAGGTAGTCGAGGAGGATGCCGCGTTCGTCGACGGGCTGGACGTCGGTCTCGCGGGGGTCGTCGTCAGGGTCGACCCACATGTCCGGGTAGACGGTCGCCCGCGTCCACCGCGTCGTGTCCGAGGCTTCGTCTGCCATCACTGCTTCGCCGGGGTGTTCACCTGAGACCATGCGGGCATGGTGGACCGGGGGGAGCGGGGGGCGCCACCGAATATCGGGCTCGCGGGGGTCAGACGTCTGTCACCAGGAGCCGGTGGCCGACGTCGACGGTGTCGAGCCCGAGCAGGTCGGCGTTCCGGTCGTGCCGGCGGCGGGTCGCGAGGAACCCGTCCGTGCCGTCGTGCGGTCGTGCGGTCGTGCGGGACGGGCACGGGCAACTGCTGCGCGCCGCCGAGCAGTTCGGCCGGCCTGGAGGGGCGGGTCATTTCGCCCCCGCCCGCCACTGCTGAGCCGTGCCCCCGGTCAGCGGCTCCAGCGACAGCCCGCCGCCCCTGTCCGGAGTGACCGCCGTCGCGATGGCGATCGCCGGGCGGATGACCCCGTCGGCGTCGACCGTGAAGCGCAGGTTGTCGCCGTTGTCGCCGTCGACCGAGTCGCACTCCCAGATGCCTACACCCCGGTCGACGGAACCGCGGCTGTCCAGGCAGTAGTCGGGGTCCGCGGACGACTGCACGACACCGCGGCCGGTGTCGACGCGCCAGCGCTGGGTGGGGGCGGCGGTGCAGGGGGCGGTGACGACGTCGGTGCCTTTGTCGAAGTCGCCGGCCACTTCCAGGCACCGGCCCGAGGCGACGTTCACGACCTGGGCGTACGTGCCGTTCGGGGCGTGGGCCGTGGGGG
>NZ_JAIGQA010000321.1:0-4055 GCF_019733245.1 Streptomyces sp. WAC04114 | reverse complement strand
GCCCCGAGCATCGCCCACGGCAGCCAGCCCGGCCCGGACTCGTCACCCTCCGCCCCCGACGCCAGCCCCAGCAGCGCGAGCCCGGCACACACCACCGCGACCGCCGCCCACTCGACGCGGCTCAGCCGCACCTTGAGCAGCCGCGCCGCCACCACGGCCGTCACCGCCAGGCTCGCGGCCAGCGCCGCCCCCACGGCGTAGATCGGCACCGACCGCAGCGCGAGGATCTGCAGCACGAAACCGAGCCCGTCCAGCGCGAGCCCGGCGAGATACCGCCACTGCCGCAGCGCCCGCCACAGCAGCGCCACGTCCCCGCCCGGCCCGGTCGCCGCCGCCGAGCGCGCGGCGATCGCCTGCAACACCGTCGCCGTACCGAAACAGACCGCCGCACCGAGGGCACACACCATTCCAAAGATCACAAATCGACAGTAGGGGAGCGGCCGTGGCCGGGGGGCCATGCGCGCCCGTTCACACCGATCTCTAGGCTGACCGTCTGGCAGTGCACAACGGGGCGACAATGGGGGAGACACGCACATGGCCGAAACACGGCGAAGGCTGCGCTCGAGCACGGTGGTGCTGGGCGGTATGGGCGTCCTCGCGGCGGCCCTGTCCGCCTGCGGTTCCGACCCGGACCGCCGCTGCGTCGACCGGGACAGCTACGACTACATCAACGGCTACAAGATCGTCGCCGACAAGAACTGCTCGTCCGGCACGTCCTCCGCCGGCAAGGGCCGCAAGAAGACCGGCAAGACCAGGGTCGCCGACGCCGACTGGTACTACGACGCCGACGTCAGCGGCGGCTACGCCGAGGACGGCACCTTCAGCCGCAGCGAGGCCGTCGACCGGGGCGGCTTCGGCTGCTCCGGCTCCGGCAGCGGCGGCGGCTGAGAGCGGACCCAGCCATGGAACGCCGGACCGCCGAGCCCCGCCCCGGATGGCAGCAGACCGTCGAGGAGCAGGGCCTGATCTACCCCCTGACCCGCTACCCCGACGACTCCCTGCGCCCCTACTGGGACGAGAGCGCGCACTACGTCTTCTCCCTGGAGGAGATCGAGGCCCTCGAAGAGGTGGTCGAGGACCTCCACCGCATGTGCCTGACGGCGGCCGGCCACATCGTCGCCGAGGACCGCTTCGCCGACCTGGGCATCACCGACCCCCGGGTCGCCCACGCGGTCGCCGAGGCCTGGCACCGCCGCGCCGAACTGCCCTCCGTCTACGGCCGCTTCGACCTGCGCTACGACGGCACCGGCCCGGCCAAGCTCCTGGAGTACAACGCCGACACCCCCACCTCCCTGGTCGAGGCCGCGTCCCCCCAGTGGTTCTGGATGGAGGACCGCTTCCCCGGCGCCGACCAGTGGAACTCCCTCCACGAACGCCTCATCGACGCCTGGAAGAAGCAGGCCGCCCTCCTCCCGCCGGGCAGCCCCCTCTACTTCGCGTACTCCTCGGCGGACGAACTCGGCGAGGACATGATGACGGTCGCCTACCTCAAGGAGACCGCCGAACAGGCCGGACTGGCCACCGACTGGATCGCCATGGAGGAGATCGGCTGGGACCGCCTCTCCGGCCGCTTCGTCGACAACCGCCTCCGCTTCATCCGCAGCATCTTCAAGCTCTACCCCTGGGAATGGCTCACCACCGACCGCTTCGCCGACCACGTCCTGGACACCCTCGACAACGGCGGCGGCACGGGCTCCACCCTGTGGATAGAACCGGCCTGGAAGATGCTCCTCAGCAACAAGGCACTCCTGGCGATCCTCTGGGAGCTGTACCCGGACCACCCGAACCTCCTCCCCGCGTACCTGGACGGCCCCCGCGACCTGTCCACCACGGGCTGGGTGGCCAAGCCCCTCCTCGGCCGCGAGGGCGCGGGCGTCACGATCCACGACCCCGGATCCACCCCCACCGTCCGCGACGAGCCCTGCTGCTACCAGCAGCTCGCCCCCCTGCCCGACTTCGACGGCAACCGGGTGGTCCTGGGCGCGTGGGTGGTGGAAGACGAGTCGGCGGGCCTGGGCATCAGAGAGTCGTCAGGCCTGATCACGGACGAGTACGCCCGCTTCCTTCCCCACGTGATCCTCTAGCCGACCTGCTCTCCTTGGGGGCGCGGGGCACTGCGCGACAAGGCACGAACCACCCGCACTCGGCGATGGAGAGCAACCCGGTAGGCTGACCGAGGGCCGTGACTGGCGCGCTGGGATGGGACCAACCATCGGGGAGCGGCCCGAGCAGACAGAGCCGTGCGCCTGGGCCGTACCGTGAACGCTGAACGCAACGTCCGGAGGTCCACACATGCCCGCCGAGCCCCTCTCCCCCGCTTCCACCGCCTACCGCGCCGCCCTCGACGTGATCCGCGCCGTCGAACCCCGTGTGGCGGACGCCATCGGCCAGGAGGTCGCCGACCAGCGCGAGATGCTCAAGCTGATCGCCTCCGAGAACTACGCCTCCCCGGCCACGCTCCTGACCATGGGCAACTGGTTCAGCGACAAGTACGCCGAGGGCACCATCGGCCGCCGCTTCTACGCCGGCTGCCGCAACGTCGACACCGTCGAGTCCCTCGCCGCCGAGCACGCCAAGGAGCTCTTCGGCGCCCGCCACGCCTACGTCCAGCCGCACTCCGGCATCGACGCCAACCTCGTCGCCTTCTGGTCGGTCCTCGCCCAGCGCGTCGAGGTCCCCGCCCTGGAGAAGGCCGGCGTCCGCCAGGTCAACGACCTCTCCGAGGCCGACTGGGCCGAGCTGCGCCGCGCCTTCGGCAACCAGCGCATGCTCGGCATGTCCCTGGACGCCGGCGGCCACCTCACCCACGGCTTCCGCCCGAACATCTCCGGCAAGATGTTCGACCAGCGCTCCTACGGCACGGACCCGGCCACGGGCCTCATCGACTACGAGGCGCTGCGCACCTCCGCCCGCGAGTTCAAGCCGCTGATCATCGTCGCGGGCTACTCGGCCTACCCCCGTCTGGTGAACTTCCGGATCATGCGGGAGATCGCCGACGAGGTCGGTGCGACGCTCATGGTCGACATGGCGCACTTCGCCGGCCTGGTCGCGGGCAAGGTCCTCACCGGCGACTTCGACCCGGTCCCGCACGCCCAGATCGTCACGACCACCACCCACAAGTCGCTGCGCGGCCCCCGCGGCGGCATGGTCCTGTGCGACGACTCGCTCAAGGACCAGGTCGACCGCGGTTGCCCGATGGTCCTCGGCGGCCCGCTCCCGCACGTCATGGCCGCCAAGGCCGTGGCCCTCGCCGAGGCCCGCCAGGAGTCCTTCCGCGACTACGCCCAGCGCATCGTCGACAACTCCCGCGCGCTGGCCGAGGGCCTGATGCGGCGGGGCGCGACCCTGGTGACGGGCGGCACGGACAACCACCTGAACCTGATCGACGTCGCCTCCTCCTACGGCCTCACCGGCCGCCAGGCCGAGGCCGCCCTGCTCGACTCGGGCATCGTCACCAACCGCAACGCCATCCCCGCCGACCCCAACGGCGCCTGGTACACCTCCGGCATCCGCATCGGCACCCCCGCCCTGACCACCCGTGGCCTGGGCACCGCCGAGATGGACGAGGTCGCCGGCCTCATCGACCGCGTCCTGACCACCACGGAGCCGGGCACGACCAAGTCGGGCGCCCCCTCCAAGGCCTCCCACGTCCTCGACGCGAAGGTGGCGGACGAGATCTCCCAGCGCGCCACCGACCTCGTGGCCGGTTTCCCGCTCTACCCGGAGATCGACCTGGGCTGACGCGCGCGGGCCGTACGGCCCGTCACTCGTCCAGGTCGATCAGCACCCGACGCGGCTCCTCCCACGGCGGTCCGGCTTCACGCCGGGCCGCCGCGCGGCGTATCAGCAGCGTGCCACCCGCACCGGCGGCGAGCCCCAGCGCCCCCGCCGTCACCGCCCACCGGACGTCGCCCCGCGGGGGACCGTCCGGGTCCGCGGCGCGGCCGGGGCCCGGCCGCCCGCCCGACGCCGGCACCGGGCCCGTCGGGGGGCCCGGTGCGGCTGCGCCGAGCCCTCGCCGCGGCCCTCGGCCCGCCCGGCACCCCCGCCTCATG
>NZ_JAIGQA010000320.1:0-4062 GCF_019733245.1 Streptomyces sp. WAC04114 | reverse complement strand
CGGTGAACGTGGTCGGCTTCGGGACCGGCTTCGGCGGGTGCTGGGGGCGCACGGGGCGCTGGTCACCGGGCGTGTTCGAGGACGCGTTGCCGGTGGACGCGTTGCCGATGCCGACCACGTTCACCGAGTTGCCCGTGACGTTGACCGGGAGGTCGACCGGCAGCTGTACGCCGTTGCCGGAGACCACGCCCGGTGAATCCTTTCCGCCGCTCTCGGCGACCGCACGGCCGGACCGGTCCGGCCGTGCGCCCCGCGCGTCGTCCTTGTTCGCGCAGCGGTTGCCGGCGGCGGGGTTCAGTAGCCCCACCACGTTCACGGTGTTGCCGCACACGTACACCGGAGCGTGCACCGGCAGCTGGACGGTGTTGCCGGAGACCACCCCGGGCGAACCGGCCGTCGCGCCGTCCGCACCGGAAGCGGCGTACGCGGGGACGGTCACGGCCATCGCGCCCGAGGCGGCGGCGACGGCGATCATTCCGTTTCGGGTAACCCGTCTCATGGGACCCCTGCCTTCCAGACATCGTCGCGGGCACTCACCCGCACCCGAGAGAACGCGCGGGATCCGGTGCGAGTTATGGCTTATCCGCCTTTCACCCCATCGAGCGGCCCGGTTGTCGAACTAGCGGTAAAGCCCTTCGTATGCGGGCCCCGGGAGCCACGCCCGCCCGGAGGCGGGGCTCGGTGGGCCCGCTTATGGTGAGCGAGGGCGCCGATCCCGGTCCGCTGCGGGGCGCCCCGCGTACCTGGAGGCACCGATGCTGGCCAAGCTGTCCACGCGCCCCTCGATACGGCGCTGCGCGGTCACCGGCACGGCCGGGCTGGCCCTGCTGGGCACGGCACTGCCGGCCGCCGACGACCCGCCACCCGGCCTCGCCCGCTTCTACGACCAGAAGGTCACCTGGTCGAGATGCCCGGGCATGGACATGCCCAAGGACCTCCAGTGCGGGAAAGTCACCGTCCCGCTCGACTACGCCAAGCCGGGCAAGGGCACCCTCGACCTCGCCGTCGCCCGCTACCGGGCCACCGGCAAGTCCCGGGGCTCGCTGCTGCTGAACTTCGGCGGCCCGGGCGGCCAGGGCGTGCTCCAACTCGGCATGGGCGGCAAGGACTTCATGGGCCTGACAAACGGCTACGACGTCGTCTCCTTCGACCCCCGCGGCGTCGGCCGCAGCTCGCCCGTCAGCTGCGGAAACGCCTCGGAAGGGGCCCTGGACGCGACCGACGGCAACGCGGATGCGACCGACCCCGAGGCCGTGCTCGAAGAGCTGCGGGCGGCAGCCACCGAGTGCTCCGAGCACTCGGGCCCGGTCCTGCCCCACATCGGCACGGTCAACGCCGCCCGCGACCTGGACGTCATGCGGGACGCGCTCGGTGACGACAAGCTCAACTACCTGGGCTTCTCCTACGGGAGCCGGCTCGGCGCGGTGTACGCGGCCCAGTACCCCGAGAACGTCGGCAGGATGGTGCTGGACGGCGTCGACACGCTGACCGAGCCGCTGGCCGACCAGGGCGTGGTGAGCGCCCAGGGGCAGCAGACCGCCCTGGAGAACTTCCTGACCTGGTGCACCGAGGACATCGCCTGCCCGTTCGGACGGAATCCGCGAGAAGCGCGGGAACACGTCGTGGAGGTGGTCGAGTCGCTCGACAAGGACCCGCTGCCGACCGACTTCGGCGAGGCGTTCACCGGCCAGGACTTCGCGGGCGCCCTCGGGCAGGGCCTCTACAGCAGGGAGCTGTGGCCCTCGCTGCAGCGTGCCATCGCCCAACTGCTCGAGGACGGCGACACCCGCGGCCTGGAGACGTTCCTGTCCGGGGGCTTCACCCTCCCGTCGCGGCGCGGCCCGCACGCCGGACTCACCGACCCGGCCGACGTGCCCCTCGACAACCTGCCGGCGGCGCTGATGGCGGTCAACTGCGCGGACGATCCCGACCGCCCCGCAGCCGCGCAGGTCACTGAGGACCTCGGCCGGCTGCGCGCCCGCTACGAGCAGGCGTCGCCGGTCTTCGGCCGCTACCGGCTCACCCAGGTGCTGATGTGCTACGGCCGCCCCAAGGGCACCGACTACATCCGCGACGACGTCAAGGACGTCGACACGCCGCGGATGCTGCTCGTCGGCACCCGGGGCGACCCGGCCACGCCGTACCGCTGGACGCTGGAGACCGCCAAGCGGCTCGGCTCGTCGGCCGTGGTGCTCGACAACCGGGGCGAGGGCCACACCGGCTACGGCTCGTCCAAGTGCGTGCACAGCAAGGTCGACGCCTTCCTGCTGTACGGAACCCTCCCGCCGGACGGCAGTTCCTGCGGCTCCGACCGCGACGACGAGTGAGATCGATTCCCCCAAATGCCCCATTCGCGAATTCGCTCTATCGTTCTGTCATGGAGAGCGTTCTGAGTCCCGCGACCCTTGCCGAGCTGCGGCGCCCGCGCCCCTACCCCGCGGTCTCCGTGCTGACGCCGACGCACCGGCGCGATCCCTACAACGCCCAGGACCAGGTCCGGCTGCGCAAGATGGTGGCCGAGGCGAAGAGGCAACTGGAGGCCGATCCGGCCGTCACCCGCGAGCGACGCACCGAGGTCGCCGGACACCTCGACCGGGCCCTGTCCGAGGTCGACCTGACCCACGCCGAGGACGGTTTGGCGATCTTCGCCGCCCCCGGCGAGCACCAGGTGTGGTCATTGGCCAGATCCGTACCCGAACGCGTGGTGCTCTCGGACACCTTCCTCACCCGCAACCTGGTGTCCGCACAGACGGCCGGGCGCCCCATCTGGGTCCTGTCGCTCGCCGCGGACCGCGCCACCCTGTGGAACGGCGGTGTCGACCGCGTCACCGAGGCCCGCTTCGGCGGCTTCCCGCTGACCCGGCGCGTGGCGAACTTCGACCCGGAGCGGCAACAGCGGATCGGCGACACCCCGAGCGCGTTCCGTGAGGAGGGCACCCGCCAGTTCCTCCGTGAGGCCGACACCGCGATGATCGCCGTACTGCGCGTCCACCCCAGACAGCTGTACGTCACCGGCGAACCGGCCGCCCTCTCCCTGCTGGACGAGGTCGGCAACACCGCCCGCAGCGCCGTGCACATCCCGCACGGCGGGCTCGCGCACGGAACCCCCGAGGCCGTGTGGCAGGCCGTGCGCCCGGTGGTCGAGGCGGAGGCCCGCAGAAGCACGGACGCCGTGACCCGCGCCCTCGAAACGGCCCGCGGGCGGCGGGAGTTCGCCGCCGGCGTCGACGAGCTGTGGCAGAGCGCCCGGGACGGCCGCGTCCGGCTGCTGGCCGTCGAGGAGAACTACCGCGTGACGGTCCGCGACGCCGGGGACCATCTGATCCTCGCCGAGAGCGGCGACCTCGACTCCCGCGAGGACATCGTGGACGAGATCGTCGAGCAGTGCCTGGAGACCGGCGCCGACGTCCGCTTCGTACCGGACGGCGCCCTCGGGGAGGCGGACGGCATGGCCGGGGTGCTGCGTTACTGAGCGGAGTACCGGCCGGTCTCCCGGGTGGCACACGACGGCCCCGGAGCCTCCTGCGCAACGGGGCTCGAACACGGGGTCGTCGAACACCCAAAGCAACCCGCATCACCGCCCCGACGGATCGTCAAATTGCCTGTGTAATCTACGACTTGGATCTCCGGGTGGCGGCCTCCGCACCTACCTCGGAGTAACTCCGGCGAGACGGTGGCATATGCCGGAAGCACCACCGTATCGTGTGTCGCCGAATCCCTTACAGGGCGTCGCGGGCTGTGCAACAGTCATAACGGTCCCTCCGTCCGCCTTGGTCGTACCGTCCCCGCATCGGAGTGCGTCATGCCGTCCCACCTCTCCGCGGACCGTCCAGCCGCCCAGCCGCCCGGACGGGGCTCGGTCGACGCGCTCATATCGCAGACGCGGCGGCTCAAGGGCGACGTGGACGCGGTGCGTCGTGACGCCGCGGGAGAGGGATCGGACCACCCGCGCGAACGCTGGCAGCGCGCCCTGTACGACCTCGCCCTGCACCAGCTCAGCGACCTCGACGAGCACCTCGCCCAGCTGCGGGACGGCCCCCTGCCCACGGCGGCCCCCGAACC
>NZ_JAIGQA010000031.1:0-55405 GCF_019733245.1 Streptomyces sp. WAC04114 | reverse complement strand
TGATCTTCCTGGCCGAGGCGTTCACCCGGCCGGCGATGATGCACACCCTGGCCCAGATCGGCTTCCAGCAGTCCTACACCTACTTCACCTGGCGCAACTCCAAAGAGGAGCTGACCGAGTACCTCACCGAGCTGTCGGGTGAGGCCGCCTCCTACATGCGGCCCAACTTCTTCCCCAACACCCCCGACATCCTGCACGCCTACCTCCAGCACGGCGGCCGTCCCGCCTTCGAGGTCCGGGCCGTCCTCGCCGCGACGCTGTCACCGGCCTGGGGCATCTACTCCGGCTACGAACTGTGTGAGAACACCCCGCTGCGCGAGGGCAGCGAGGAGTACCTCGACTCGGAGAAGTACCAGCTCCGCCACCGCGACTGGGCGGCCGCCGAACGCGAGGGCCGCACCATCGCCCCGCTGCTCACCCGCCTCAACACCATCCGGCGGGAACACCGGGCACTGCGCCGGCTCAGAAACCTCCGCTTCCACCACACCGACAACGACGCGCTCATCGCGTACAGCAAGCGCAGCGGATCCGATGTCGTCCTGGTGGTCGCCAACCTCGACCCGCATCACGCCCAGGAGGGCACGGTCTCGTTGGACATGCCGCAACTCGGCCTGGACTGGTACCAGTCGGTGCCGGTGCGCGACGAGCTCACCGGCGAGACCTACCACTGGGGCAGGACCAACTACGTGCGCCTGGAGCCGGGGCGGGCTCCCGCGCACGTCCTTCACGTCCAGTCCCCGCCCGCCGCGCACG
Organism: Streptomyces sp. WAC04114; assembly: GCF_019733245.1. Classification (NCBI taxonomy): domain Bacteria; kingdom Bacillati; phylum Actinomycetota; class Actinomycetes; order Kitasatosporales; family Streptomycetaceae; genus Streptomyces; species Streptomyces sp. WAC04114. The sequence goes on along the minus strand of NZ_JAIGQA010000031.1, from coordinate 54,652 downwards.
CGACCCCAGGGGCAGGAACGTCATGACCGTGAACGAGCCCGTGCTGGACACCTTCGAGGACACCCCCGCGAGGGACCGGGATCCCGACTGGTTCAAGCGCGCCGTCTTCTACGAGGTGCTCGTCCGCTCCTTCCAGGACAGCAACGGCGACGGCGTCGGCGACCTCAAGGGCCTGACCGCGAAGCTGGACTACCTCCAGTGGCTCGGCGTCGACTGCCTGTGGCTGCCGCCGTTCTTCAAGTCCCCCCTGCGCGACGGCGGTTACGACGTCTCCGACTACACGGCCGTGCTGCCCGAGTTCGGCGACCTGGCCGACTTCGTGGAGTTCGTCGACGCCGCCCACCAGCGCGGCATGCGCGTGATCATCGACTTCGTCATGAACCACACCAGCGACCAGCACCCGTGGTTCCAGGAGTCGCGCAAGGACCCCGACGGGCCCTACGGCGACTACTACATGTGGGCCGACGACGACAAGGGCTACCCGGACGCCCGGATCATCTTCGTCGACACCGAGACCTCGAACTGGACCTTCGACCCGGTGCGCGGCCAGTACTTCTTCCACCGCTTCTTCTCCCACCAGCCGGACCTCAACTACGAGAACCCCCGCGTCCAGGAGGAGATCCTGGCCGCGCTGAGGTTCTGGCTGGACCTGGGCATCGACGGGTTCCGGCTGGACGCGGTGCCCTACCTCTACGCGGCCGAGGACACCAACTGCGAGAACCTGCCCGCCTCGCACGCGTTCCTCAAGCGCGTCCGCCGCGAGATCGACGCCCTCTACCCGGACACCGTGCTGCTGGCGGAGGCCAACCAGTGGCCCGAGGACGTCGTCGACTACTTCGGCGACTACGCCAGCGGCGGCGACGAGTGCCACATGGCCTTCCACTTCCCGGTCATGCCGCGCATCTTCATGGCCGTGCGCCGCGAGTCGCGCTACCCGGTCTCCGAGATCCTGGCCAAGACCCCGGCCATCCCCTCGGGCTGCCAGTGGGGGATGTTCCTGCGCAACCACGACGAGCTCACCCTCGAGATGGTCACGGACGAAGAGCGCGACTACATGTGGGCCGAGTACGCCAAGGACCCCCGCATGCGCGCCAACATCGGCATCCGCAGGCGCCTGGCCCCGCTGCTGGACAACGACCGGCACACCATCGAGCTGTTCACCGCGCTGCTGCTCGCCCTGCCGGGCTCGCCGATCCTGTACTACGGCGACGAGATCGGCATGGGCGACAACATCTGGCTCGGCGACCGGGACGCCGTCCGGACCCCCATGCAGTGGACCCCGGACCGCAACGCCGGCTTCTCCACCTGCGACCCGGGGCGCCTCTACCTCCCGGCGATCATGGACCCGGTCTACGGCCACCAGGTGACCAATGTCGAGGCGTCGATGTCGTCGCCGTCGTCGCTGCTGCACTGGACCCGCCGCATGATCGAGATCCGCAAGCAGAACCCCGCCTTCGGACTCGGCTCGTACACCGAACTGCCCTCCTCCAACCCGGCGGTGCTGGCGTTCCTGCGGGAGTACGAGGACGACCTGGTCCTGTGTGTCAACAACTTCGCGCGGTTCGCGCAGCCCACCGAACTGGACCTGCGCGAGTTCGCGGGGCGGCACCCGGTGGAGCTGTTCGGCGGGGTCCGCTTCCCCGCCATCGGCGAGCTGCCGTACCTGCTGACCCTCGGGGGCCACGGCTTCTACTGGTTCCGGCTCACTCGAGTCGCATCCCGCATCGGCCGGCGACTGTGAGCCTGCGCCGAGACAAGGAGGCGTGACCATGCCGAAGACCGCATCCCTGCGCCCGGACCTCCCGCGCCTGGCCGAGCCCATGGAGTCGCTCGGCCGGCTGCTGCGCGACTGGCTGCCCCGGCAGCGCTGGTTCGCGGGCAAGGACCGGCCGGTCACCGAGCTCGGCCTGCTGTCGATGACCGAGCTCTTCCCGGGCTGTCTGCATCTGCTGGTCCACGCCGGTCACGCCGGCCACGCGGGCGTGCCCTCGCCCGGCGGGGCTCCCCAGGCCGGCGACTGCTACCAGCTGCTGCTCGGCGTGCGCGAGCACCCCTCGCCGCGGCTCGGGCGGGCGCTGATCGGGCGGGTGCAGGACGGGCCCCTGGCCGGCCTGACCGTCTACGACGCGCTGCACGACCCCCGTTCGGCCCAGCTGCTGCTGGACCGGCTGCGGCATCCGGGCACCACGGGTCCCCTGCGCTTCGACTGCGATCCGGACCAGCGGGTGCCCGCCGGACTGGTGCCGCGGCTGCTGGACGCCGAGCAGTCCAACTCCTCGCTGGTGTACGGAGACGAGTACATCCTGAAGGTCTTCCGGCGCATCCAGCCGGGCGTCAACCCGGACCTCGAGGTGCCGGGCGCGCTGGCCCGCCAGGGCTGTCACCGGGTGCCCGCGCCCGTGGCCTGGTTCCAGACGAACCATCCGTTCAAGGCCACCCTCGGCGTGCTCCAGCCGTATCTGCGGGACGCCTCCGACGGCTGGACGCTGGGTCTGAACGCGCTGGCCGCCGGGGACGACTTCACCGTCCAGGCCCGGGCGCTGGGGGCGGCCACGGCGGAGGTGCACCTCGCGCTGGCGTCGGCGTTCCCCGTCGGCGGGCCCGGGGAGAACGGACAGACGGCGGCCGCGATGACCGAGCGGCTGGACGCCGCCGCGCACTGCGTGCCCGCTCTGCAGCCGTTCGTACCCGGACTGCGGACCGCGTTCGCCGCCCTCACCAGCTGCGATCCCGGGCCGCCCGCCCAGCGCATCCACGGTGACCTGCACCTGGGTCAGGTGCTGCGGGCGGGGCGCGAGTGGTTCGTCATCGACTTCGAGGGCGAGCCGTCCCGGCCGCTCTCCGAACGGCGCAGCGCCCACTCCCCCGTGCGGGACATCGCCGGGATGCTGCGTTCCTTCGACTACGCCGCCCGGCAGCGCCGCCCCTGGCGCCCGGAGTGGGCCCGTCGCTGTCGCGAGGCCTACTGCGCGGGCTACGCGGCCCGCGCCGGCTGGGACCCGCGCAAGAAACACGGACTGCTCCGCGCCTATGAGACGGACCGGGCCGTGTACGAGGTGCTGTACGAGGCACGGCACCGCCCCGACTGGCTGCCTGTACCGATGGCGGCGATCGAGCGCCTCGCCGTGAGAGGAGACTGAGCCGTGGCCCTGCGCGACACCTCAATCCCGGAGCCGTCCGGCCCGGTCCCGAGCACCACCGCCCCTGCCCTGAGTCCCGAGGACCGCGGGCGTCTGCTGGCCGGAGCCCACCACGATCCGCACGCGCTGCTGGGTGCCCACCCGGTGCCCGGCGGGATCGCGTTCCGGGCGCTGCGCCCCTTCGCCCGCGCGGTGAGCGTGGTGATCGGCGGCAGCCGCACGGCCCTCGTCTCGGAGGGCGACGGCCTCTTCTCGGGCGTGCTGCCGCTGGAGGAGATCCCCGAGTACACGCTGCACGTGGCGTACGAGGGCGGAGAGCAGGAGACGCACGACCCGTACCGCTTCCTGCCCGCGCTCGGCGAGCTCGACCTGCACCTGATCCGCGAGGGCCGGCACGAGGAGCTGTGGCAGGCGCTCGGCGCGCAGCCCATGACCCACGAGGGCGTGACCGGCACCCGGTTCACGGTGTGGGCGCCGAACGCGCAGGGCGTGCGGGTCGCCACGGACTTCACCCACTGGGACGGCACGCAGTTCCCGATGCGGTCCCTGGGCGCCTCGGGCGTGTGGGAGCTGTTCCTGCCGGGTGTCGGCGAGGGCACCGCTTACAAGTTCGAGATCCACTCCCGGCACGGGCACCGCTTCCTCAAGGCGGACCCGATGGCCCGGCGCTGCGAGGAGCCGCCCAACACGGCGTCGATCGTGACGGCCTCGCACTACGAGTGGGGCGACACCGAATGGATGGCGCACCGCGCCGACACACCCGTGCACGAGGCGCCGTTCTCGGTGTACGAGGTGCACCTGGCGTCCTGGCGGCCGGGGCTGACCTACCGGCAGCTCGCCGAGGAACTCCCGGCGTACGTCAAGGACCTGGGCTTCACGCACGTGGAGCTGATGCCGGTCGCCGAGCACCCCTTCCACGGGTCCTGGGGCTACCAGGTGACCGGCTTCTACGCGCCGACGTCCCGGCTGGGCACGCCGGACGACTTCCGGTTCTTCGTCGACTCCTGCCACCGGGCCGGGATCGGCGTGATCATGGACTGGGTGCCGGCGCACTTCCCGAAGGACGACTGGGCACTGGCGCGGTTCGACGGTGAGCCGCTGTACGAGCCCGGTGACGACCGGCGTGCGGAGCACCCGGACTGGGGCACCTACGAGTTCGACTTCGGCCGCACCGAGGTGCGCAACTTCCTGGTCGCGAACGCCGTGTACTGGTGCGAGGAGTTCCACATCGACGGACTGCGCGTGGACGCGGTCGCCTCGATGCTGTACCTGGACTACTCGCGCGAGGACGGCCAGTGGGAGCCCAACGCCTATGGCGGCCGGGAGGACCTGGCGGCGATGGGGTTCCTCCAGGAGATGAACGCGACCGTGTACCGGCGGGCGCCGGGCGTGGTCACCATCGCGGAGGAGTCCACCGCCTGGGGCGGCGTGACCCGGCCGACCGAGACCGGCGGGCTCGGGTTCGGGCTGAAGTGGAACATGGGCTGGATGCACGATTCGCTGGAGTACATCGCCCACGAGCCGGTGCACCGCAAGTATCACCACCACGAGATGACGTTCTCGATGGTGTACGCCTACAGCGAGAACTACGTCCTGCCGATCTCCCACGACGAGGTCGTGCACGGCAAGCAGGCGCTGGTGTCGAAGATGCCCGGCGACTGGTGGCAGCGGCGCGCCACCCACCGTGCCTACCTCGGCTTCATGTGGGGCCACCCCGGCAAGCAGCTGCTGTTCATGGGGCAGGAGTTCGCGCAGGGGGCCGAGTGGTCGGTGGAACAGGGCCCGGAGTGGTGGCTGCTCGACGACGGCTACCACTCGGCGGGTGACCACCGAGGCGTGCGCGACCTGGTGCGCGACCTGAACACCGTCTACCGGGGGACGCCGGCGCTGTGGCAGTGCGACACCCGCCCGGAGGGCTTCCGGTGGGTGGCGGTGGACTCGGCCGACGACAACGTCCTCGCGTTCCTGCGCTACGACGCCGAGGGCCGTCCGCTGCTGGCGGTGTCGAACTTCTCCCCGGTGGTGCGGCAGGACTACGGCCTGTGGGTGCCCGGTGACGTCGTCGCCTGGGAGGAGCGTCTCAACACCGACGACGCACGCTACGGCGGCAGCGGCGTCACCAACCCGGATCCCGTCAAGCCGGAGGACGGCCGTGTCCACCTCACGCTGCCTCCGCTGGCCACGGTGTGGCTGACGCCGTTCGCCGTGTGAAGTCCTGTCGCCCCGGCAGGTGTCCCACCCGCCTGTGAGGGGCACTGGGGGTCGTACCACCGGGAGCACCCGGTGGTACGGCATGGCAGGGCACAGAAGGGCGGGCATCAGGTGCGCACGGTGGGTGTGGAGGAGGAACTCCTCCTGGTCGATCCGGAGACCGGAGAACCGCGGGCGTTGTCCGCAGCGGTGCTCGCCCGGGCGGAGAAGGCCGACGCTGATCAGGACGTCTTCGAGAAGGAACTCCACGAGCAGATGCTGGAGTTCGCCACCCATCCGCAGTCGTCCATGGAGAGCCTGCGCGCGGAGATCGCCCGGTGCCGCAAGGAGGCCGCCCGGCACGCGGAGGAGATCGGCTGCACCGTGGCGGCGCTCGCCACCTCACCGCTGCCCGTCAGCCCCGCTGTCAGCGTGAACCGGCGCTACCAGTGGATGGCGGACCAGTACGGCATCGCCACCCGGGAGCAGCTCGTCATGGGCTGTCATGTGCATGTGTCGGTGGAGTCCGACGAGGAGGGCGTCGCGGTCATCGACCGGCTGCGGCCGTGGCTCCCGGTGCTGCGGGCGCTCAGCGCGAATTCGCCGTTCTGGCAGGGCAAGGACACCGGGTACAACAGCTACCGCAGCCGGGTGTGGCTGCGCTGGCCGTCGGCCGGCCCGACCGAGATCTTCGGCTCGGCCGAGCGGTACCACCGTCTGATCGCGGACATGGTGGCCACCGGGGCCCTCCTCGACGACGGGATGATCTACTTCGACGCCCGGCTGTCCCCGCGGTATCCGACGGTGGAACTCCGGGTCTCGGACGTCTGCCTGCACTCCGGCACGGCCGCGCTCATCGCCACGCTCGTCCGCGGGCTGGTGGAGACCGCCGCGCGCGAGTGGCGGGCGGGCCGAGAGCCGCTGGGCCACAGCGTCAGCCTGCTGCGGCTGGCCGACTGGCAGGCCGCCCGGTCCGGTCTCTCGGGCGAACTGCTGCACCCCGGGACCATGCGGCGGATGCCCGCCGAGGCCGTCGTCCGTGCCCTGCTGGACCATGTCGAGGAGGCCCTCGACGGCACGGGCGACCTGGAGCGGGCCGGCGCCGCCTGCGAGGAACTGCTGCGGGACGGCAACGGCGCTCAGGTGCAGCGCGCTCTGATGGAGCGCACGGGGAGTCTGCGGGACGTCGTCACCGAGTGTGTCCGCCAGACGCAGGCGTGAGGCGTTCCGTCCCGCTCGGACCGGGGGTTCAGAGGATCAGGACGAGGGCGTAGGCCAGGAAGAACGCCGCGATCAGCACCGCGACGACGATGATCACGGTGAGCGGGGCCTTGGCCCAGCCCTTGGTCGGATTGTGGGTCTCCCGGGGCAGCGTTTCCGGCATGCTGCTCTCCACGGGCGGGGTCTCGCCCGGCGGCACACCGCCGCCGGGCTCCAGACCCGGGGTGCGTTCTGGTTCGGGATCGGGGCTGATGTGAGTCATGCCGTCCGGGTCCCCCGATCACGACGAGATCACCAGTGGGTCCACTTCCGTATTTTCCGACCCCGAAGGGTCCTGACTCGACTACATTCGAGCACCGCCGATGACGGTACCCGTCGGCAATGTCACACCCCGTACACGTCAGGAGCAGTGCATGCGCGACCTCGCCGTCGCTCCCCCGGCCGTGGCGCCCCTGACCGGCGGGCTCGCCGACAGCGTCTTCGAGACGGCGGGCCGCGAACCGACCCGGCCGATGCTCGCCCGCCGGGCCGACCCCGCCTCCACGACCTGGGAGGAGGTGACGGCGATCGAGCTGCGCGACCAGGTGGTGGACGTGGCCAAGGGGCTGATCGCCTCCGGGATCGCGCCGGGTCAGCGCGTGGCGATCATGGCGCGCACCCGGTTCGAGTGGACGGTGCTGTGCTACGCGCTGTGGGCCGTGGGCGCCGAGGTGGTCCCGGTCTACCCGACCTCCTCGCGTGACCAGGTGGAGTGGATCCTGCGGGACGCCGGCTGCGTGGCCGTGGTCGTCGAGGACGAGCAGGGCGTCATGACCGTCGGCTCGGTGTGCGCATCGCTGCCGCTGCTGCGCCACGTCTGGCAGCTGGACGCGGGCGCGCTGGAGCAGCTGACGGACCGCGGGGAGTTCATCCCGATCGCCACGGTCGACTCGATGCGGCGCATCGTGCTGCCGGACTCCACGGCCGTCATCGCCTACACCTCCGGCACCTCCGGGCACGCCATGGGCTGCGCCCTCAGCCACCGCAACCTGGCCGGACCCTGCGACACGCTGCTGGCGGGCTGGGGGCACACGGCGGCGCCGCGCGGGGAGCAGGGCTCCGTCCTCGCGTTCCTGCCCTTCTCCCATGTGTACGGGCTGATGATCCAGGGGCTGTGCGTACGCGGCGGGCTGCTGATGGGCCACCAGGGCGATCTGAGCGGGGAGGCGCTGTCGGCGGCGCTGCGCTCCTTCCGGCCGACGTACCTCTACGCGGTCCCGTCGATCCTCGAGAAGATCTACAAGAACTTCCTGCGCACGGCGCAGCAGGGGGGCCACGGCTCTCTGTTCGAGCGGGCCGCGGAGACGGCCCAGGACTTCGCCGCGGCCCTGGAACGCCAGCGGCTGGGCCGCGGCCGGGGGCCCGGCTTCGACCTGCGGCTCCAGCACGCCCTGTACGAGCGCACGGTGTACCGCAGGCTGCGGGCGGCGCTGGGCGGGCGGGTGCAGCGGGCGACGTCCGGCGGCTCCCCCCTCAGCCGCGATCTGTCCCTCTTCTACGAGGGCATCGGCATCTACGTGCACGACGGGTACGGCCTGACGGAGACCGCCGGCGGGGTGACCATGCAGCCGCTCGGCCGGGAGAAGTCGGGGACGGTCGGACAGGCCCTGCCGGGCATGGAGATCCGGGTGGCCGAGGACGGGGAGATCCTGGTGCGCGGCCCGTCGGTGTTCCAGGGATACGTGGGCGACCAGGCCGCCACCCGGGCCGCGCTGCGCGGCGGGTGGCTCGCCACCGGGGACCTCGGACGGCTGGACGCGGAGGGCTATCTGACGATCACCGGCCGCAAGAAGGACATCATCATCACCAGCAGCGGCAAGAGCGTCGCCCCGCTGGCCCTGGAGCAGCGGCTGCGGATGCACCCGCTCATCCACCAGGCCGTGGTGGTGGGCGACAACCGGCCCTGTGTCGGCGCCCTGATCACGCTGGATCCGGAGTTCCTTGCGCACTGGCGGGCCGGGCTGGCGCTGCAGGGCGAGATGCGGGAGGCCCGGGAGGAGAACGCGCTGCGGGAGGAGGTCGCCCGGGCCGTGGCCGCGGCCAACAGTGTCGTGTCGCCGTCGGAGTCGATCCGGGTGTTCCGGGTGCTGCCGGAGTCGTTCGACGTGACCAACGGGCTGCTCACGCCGTCGATGAAACTGCGCCGCGACGAGATCGTGCGGCACTACGCTTCCGAGATCGACGCGATGTACCAGTCACGCAGGCGTCCGGGGCGGCCGAGCACCCCGGACGAACCCTCTAACTGGGACGATTCCGACAACGTGTTCCGCTGAGCCTGCGGCCGGACGCGTAGGCGACGCCCACTCGGGAACACGCAACAGTGGCGACGCAAGAGAAAGGACGACAGCCCTGACGACAGCCTTCGCTGACGCCCGGGCCGGAAAGGCGATATGTCAACCGAGCCGCGTGGGGACGACGCCCTGACCTCCGAGGAGATCCCGAGCCGCACGAACAGCTTCGTGGGCGAGCCGCACGACGTGACAGGTGCGCGACTGGCCGCGGAGGAGTTCTTGCGTGATCTGGCACGCTCCGCCCCGCCCTCTGCCCCCGAGTACTGGGACGACATCCTGCTGGTGGTAACGGAACTGGCCGCCAACGCGGTCCAGTACGCCCCGGGTCCGTTCGCGCTGCGGATGCGCCGGACCTTCGACGGGGTGCATGTGGTCCTGCACGACACCAGCACCACGGAGCCCGCCCCCCGCCCCTTCGATCCGCGCAGCGGCGGCGGGGGCATCGGCTGGCACCTCATCCACACGCTGTGCGACCAGGTGAGCGTGGTGGCCGACGACCGCGGCAAGGACGTGCACGTGTTCTTGCCCTGGTGAGTCTCGCCGGGGTGAGTCCTGCCTCGGTGAGCTTCTCCCCCGACGAGCCGGGAGCGTCACGGGCGCTGTGCGCCCGTGACCGGCTCAGACCGAGGCCGTCTCGCGCGGCGGCAGCCGGTCGTAGTAGTCCCCCACGGCCCGCAGGTACTCCTGGTCCCTCGTCTCGCTGTCGGTCTGGAAGCGGGGCGCCGCCTTGGCGTCCGCCCTGCTGCAGGCAAGTGTGACCTTCCTCCCCTGTGTGTCGATGCCGGTGACCACTCCGGCCGGCACCAGGACGCTGCGGCCGAACACCCAGACACCGGTGTCGACGACCAGGTGCCGCATGTCGTGCGGGGCGGCCTCCCGGTCCACGTGCCCGATCGTGCCGTCGGTCGCGGCGACGGCGTACCCGGTCAGGTCCTGCCCCTCGGTGTGACCGCTGTCCGGCGCGTACGACCAGATTCTGTCGATGGCCACGCTGCCCCATCCTCCCTGGCGATGTGCTGATCGCGATTGCTGCGGCGGACGCCTCGCGCCCGACCCGTTCCACAGCAGCAATTACCCTGCTGCCGCAAGCGCATTCGGCGCACACACCTGCGACCGCGGGCGACTTCCTCGGGCCCGGTCCCGACGATGTTTCGGCAAGCGGTGCATGGAGGGTGGTTTCCGGGGTATTCGCGGGGGCGCGGTGACATCCGAAGCCCGTCAGCGAAGGGAGGCGCATGAGAATCGGCATTCGAGCCCGGAGAACGACCGGGGTCCCCTCGCACCGCGGTCATCCCCAGAGGTGACCAGCCCAGGCCGTAGCACTTCTTGGAGGTAATCCGTGCCCCTCGCCCAGAACCCGCTGTCCGTGGAAGTCGAACTGCCCCGTCCGGACGTGGCCCTGATCACGGTCGACGGCTACCTGGACGTCGACACCGCGACCGAGTTCCAGGCCCATCTGGCCAACCAACTCCACCACGGCCGACGGCATTTCCTCATCGACCTCTCGTCCGTGCCCTTCATGGACTCGTCCGGGATGAACATCATTCTCCGGGTGTACCAGGAGACCCGTAAGACCGAGGGCAGCGTGCACGTCATCAGCCCGACGCCGGCCGTGCGGCGCATCCTCGATCTGACCGGCGTCAGCATCACGGTGCCGATATCGGAGAGCGTCGACGAGGCCCTGGCCCGTGTCGACGCGGAGCCGGACCTCCCGGAGGAGCCGAGCGTCTGACGGTCCGGGTCCCCTCGGGCACGGCGCCGGCGAAGACCGGTGCGTCCGGTGCCCTCGCTCCGCCGTGCCCGGACGACGGATCACTCTCCGCACGCCGCGAACGGCGGGCGCCCAACGCCGTTTCCCCGAACCGGATCTCTTGCCCCGGAGCCGGTGTCGTGCGAGGTCGGCGCATGGTTAGAGTTGTCGCCCGGCAAGTGTCACATCGCCGTCTCGTTGCAAGAAGCGGGCTCGGTCGACGCAACGCGGATGAGGAGAGAACCAGGTGCCGGAGCACGAAGCGGACGGACAGCTCGCCACGCCCACCGACGAGGTCAGGGACTTCCTGCACCGCCGATGTGAGCAGATCGCCCAGCGGTGGGCGGACGAGCCCTTGTTCCGCACCGTGTTCACCGTCTCGCGCGACGAGGCGGTGGAAGCGGGCAAGGTCATCGTGGACGCACTGGCCCAGGTGGCCGACTCGGGCCAGGTGGAGGACCCGGACGCCGCCGGATTCAGCGCCGTGCGCGAGCAGCTGGGCCGGATGGGAGCGGCCCGCTCCCGCGCCGGGCTGTCCAACACCCAGATCTCCAGCGAGCTGGCGGCTCTGCGACCGCCCGTGGAGAACTTGCTGGCCGCCGATCTGGAGCAGGCGCCCCCCGAGCACCTGCGGGCCTGTTCGACCGCGCTGACGGTACTGATGGGCACCCTGCGGCTGGTGGCCATGCAGACCGCGCTGAGCGAATGGCAGGCGCTCAGCGACCGGCAGCGGATGCAGCTGATGGAGGTGGCCACGCCCGTCATCCGGCTGTGGGACGGCATCGTGGCCGTGCCGCTCATCGGAACGCTCGACAGCGCCCGCAGCCAGATCGTGATGGAGACGCTGCTGAACGCCGTCGTCGACCAGCGCGCGCGGTTCGCGATCCTCGACATCACCGGCGTGCCGACGGTCGACTCACTGGTGGCACAGCACCTGATGAAGACGGTCGCCGCGGCGCGCCTCATGGGCGCCCAGTGCATCGTCTCGGGCATCCGCCCCGCCATCGCCCAGACCATCGTGCATCTCGGCCTGGACCTGGACGTGATCACCCGTGCGAGCCTCGCCGACGCGCTGGGGTACGCGCTGCACCAGCTCGGCGCGGACATCGTGAACCCGGGTGCGGGTCTGCGGTGAACGACGCCCACCCCCACCCTGCGACCGGCCATGTGCCGGTCCTCCGGCTCGGCGACGTCCTGCTGGTCACGCTCCAGGGGGACCTGCACGACAGCACGGCGCAGCAGCTCCAGCAGGACCTCTCGGAGACCATTTCCCGTACCGGGGTGCGCGGGGTCCTCATCGACATCTCCGGTGTGGAGATCGTCGACTCCTTCCTCGGCCGGGTGCTGGCCGAGATCGCCGCGCAGTCCAAGCTGCTGGCCGCGCGCACCGTGGTGGCCGGCATGCGCCCGGCTGTCGCCATCACCCTGGTCGAACTGGGTCTGACGCTGCCGGGGCTGAGCACCGCACTCAGTACCGAGGCGGGGATGGAACTCCTCGCGCAGCAGGCCCCGTTGACCCGTCCCGGCAGCCCGCGTCAGGAGAGTCCGTGATGCACACCGCCGCGGGCGTCGAGGCCTGCCTGCCCATCCGGTCGGACATGGACCTGGTGTGGGTGCGACAGCACGTACGGCAGGCCGCTGCCCTGCTCGGCTTCGGCCTGGTGGACCAGACCAAGCTCGTCACCGCGGCCAGCGAGCTGGCCCGCAACACTCTGGTGCACGGCGGTGGCGGACAGATGGAGGCGACGCAGGTCGGCGGGGCGGGTGCGCAGGGGCTGCGGCTGGCCTTCAGCGACGACGGGCCGGGCATCGCCGACCTCGACCTGGCACTGAGCGACGGCTACACCTCCGGCGGCGGTCTGGGGATGGGGCTGAGCGGCGCGCGGCGGCTGGTGCACGACTTCGACATCGACACCACGCCGGGCTCGGGCACGACCGTGCGGGTGACCTGCTGGGTGGGCCGGCCGCCGCGTCCGCGTGAGGAGGTCTGATGCCGCGCGTGTGGGACGTGCCGGTGCGCGACTCGACCCGGGTGCGCGACGCCCGGGTCGCGGCCGAGGGCGCCGCCGCGATGGCCGGGCTGGACGAGCGGCGCACCGCGGCGGCCGCGCTGGTCGCGACCGAGCTCGCCACCAATCTGCTGAAGCACGCCGAGGGTGGCCAGGTGCTCATCGACGTCGTGGCTCCGCCGGTGCTGCGGGAGGGCCGGGAGGGGTCCCGGACGGTGCAGATCGCCGCGATCGATCACGGCCCGGGCATCGCGGACGTGCCCGCGGCGCTGCGTGACGGCTTTTCCACGAGCCGCTCGCTCGGCGCGGGCCTCGGTACGTGCCTGCGCCTGTCCGACGAGTTCGCCCTGCACAGCGTCCCCGGCAGCGGCACGGTCGCGGTGGCCCGCGTGGGCACGACGCCCCGGGGCGGTGAGGCGTCGGTGCGGCCCGAGGACGGTGCCGCCGACGGCGGTCGGTGGCCCGGCGGCGAGCCGCCGTTCGGCGCGGTGGCCTGCGGCGGCCTGACGGGCCACGCGACGGCGGGCCTCACCGGACAGGGTCAGGGCGCCACCGGCGGTATCGCGCCCGCGGCAGACCGTGCGCACGGGTCGTACACGACGCCGGGCCACGCCCACCCGGGAACGGGCGCGCCGGTCCCTCCGACGGCAGCGAGCCACGCTCCTCGGGACACCGGAACGAGGGACCCTCGGGCGACGCGGACACGCGGCCTCACGGACCCGGGCATCCCGGTCCCACAGGCGGCACCGCCCCACGGCCTCACGGACGCCGGTGCCGATCCGGGCCGCCGAACGGCACCGTTCGGCGACTTCCCCGACCCCGGCACCGCCCCGCAGAACCGATCCTTGCCGGTCACCGGAGTACGGGCCGGTGGGGTCAACATCCCCTACGGCGGAGCCGAGTACTCGGGAGACGCCTGGGCGTGGGTGCGGGCCGGGGACCGGGTGACGCTGATGCTGGCGGACGGGCTGGGGCACGGGCCCGAGGCCGCGCGGGCCTCGTCCGCCGCGGTCACGGCGCTGTACCGCTGGGCCCACCTCTCCCCCGCCGAGTCGCTGGGGCGCCTGCACGACGCGCTGAAGGGCACGCGTGGCGCGGCCGTCGCGATGGCCCAGCTCGACCTGTCGGCCGGGCGGCTGCGGTTCGCCGGCATCGGCAACGTCGGGGCGCGACTGCACACCGGCGGCTCCTGGCACGCCCTGCTGTCGCGGCCCGGCATCGTCGGGGTGCACCGGCCCGCCACCCTCCGTGAGGAGGAGGCCGACTGGACGGACGACCCCCTGCTGATCCTGCACACCGACGGCCTGCCCAGCCGCTGGACACCGCCGGCCGGCCCCTGGCTGGCCGCGGCGGACCCGGCCGTGACGGCCGCCGTGACGATACGTGACGCCAGCAGTCCCGCCCGGCCGGTGCGGGACGACACGGCCGTGGCCGTGCTGACCTCGACCCCGCCGGAACGCCCATGATGCGCACTTGGCAGATCACCACCGTCACCGACGCGGCCCGGGCCCGCATCTCGCTCGCGCGCCTGGCCGCCGCGTACGGTGTGCCCACCGTCGAACGGACCCGGCTCGCCACCGCCCTCAGCGCCCACCTGCGCCAGTGCCTCACCAAGGGCGGCACCTGGCGGCTCACCATCGACCTGGCGGGCTCCCCCGCCGAGGAGGGCCTGCTGCACGCCGTGGTGACCCCGTCGCCGGAGGCGTGCGCCGCCGGGGAGCCGCTCTGGGAGGTCACCGTCCCCTGCCCCGAGGCGGCCGAGGCCGCCGAGGACGGCACCGTCGTCGACGACCCCGCCGCCCTGTCGGAGGCGCTGCTCGGTGCGGACGAGGACACGGCCGTGGTGCTGGACAAGCTCACCGAGCAGGAGGACCTGGTCCTCTTCCACCGCGAGGAGCTCCACCAGACCAATCAGGGCGTCCTGGCGCTGCACGCCGAGCTGGACGCGGCCGGGCGGGCCCAGCGCGAGGCCTTCGCCGCCGAGCGCACCGCCCGCAACGAGGCGGAGAGCGCCCGGCGCAGGCTGATGTTCCTCGCGGACGCGAGCGCCGTGCTGACGGCGTCGCTGAACCACGAGGAGATCGTGCGCCGGCTGCCGGACCTGCTGGTGCCGGAGTACGCGAGCAGCGTCGACGTGTGGCTGTTCGACCACGAGGAGGACAGGAACCGCTCGGCGCCGCGTCCGGCCGCGGCCGTGGTCGCGGCCCGTACCGGGCGGCCCCAGTACGCCGCCGACCATCCCGGCAACCTGCCCGGCGTGGAGGACCAGCCACCGTCGGCGCTGGAGCCCGGGCGGCCGCTGCTGTGTGTGCCGCTGCCGACGCGGCGGGCGCCGCTGGGGGTGCTGACGCTGTCGCCGCCCGGTGCGCGCTGGGACCCGGACGACGCGGTGATGCTGATCGAGCTCACGCGGCGGGCCAGCATCGCGATCGACAACGCCCGGCGCTTCGAGCACAACCGCGACATCGCCGAGACATTGCAGCGCGCCCTGCTGACGGATCTGCCCACCACGCCCGGTCTCAGCCTGGCGGCACGGTATCTTCCGGCCACGCACGGACTGAACATCGGCGGTGACTGGTACGACGCGTTCCCCCAGCGGGACGGCGGTCTCATCACCGTCATCGGAGACGTGACCGGGCACGGGCTGCACGCTGCGGTGATGATGAGCCAGCTGCGCACCGCGCTGCGGGCCTACGCCGTCGACGGCGACAGCCCGGGCCGGCTGCTGACCCGGCTGCACCGGTTCCTGCACCATCTCCAGCCGGACCTCTACGCCACCGCCGTCATCGCCCGGTTCCACCCGGACGAGCCCACGCTGACCTGGGCCGCGGCGGGGCATCCGCCGCCGGTGCTGCGGCTGCCCGACGGCACCGTGCGCACCCTCGACGCCAAGCCCGGCGCGATGCTCGGCATCCCGCTCACCCAGGAGATCGCCGACCACACGGAGCAGCTGGAACCCGGCTCGACGCTCGCGCTGTACACGGACGGGCTGGTGGAGCGGCGTGCGCAGGGCATAGACCCGGGGATCGAGCGGCTGGCCACGGCGCTCGGCGGGTTCCGTTCGGCGGAGCTGGGCGCGGATCTGGAGGGGTCGGCGGACCGCTTGCTGCATCCGTTGCTGAGCGATTCCGAGCGGGACGACGACGTGTGTCTGTTGCTCTGTCATTTCCAAGGCCGCGCCCGCTCCTGACGGCGGGTCCGGCCGGCCCGGTGTGCACGCGTTCTTCACTCCCGCCTGGTGCTTTTCGGCCATGGTGCGGGCATGGTGGTGATCGACGCGTTCGTCTGCCTGCCGCGTCCGACTGGCGCACCGGCGGGGCACACGGTGGGATCGAAAGGGTGCGAACCGGCGATCCAGGGGCAGTCGGAAGGCGTTCGAGGCAGACCGCCTGGAGCCGCAGAAAGGGATGAACACCGTGACACGACCCAGGATCCTGGTGGTTGGCGCAGGCTTCGCCGGCGTGGAGTGCGTCCGCCGTCTGGAACGGAAACTCTCCCCGGAGGAGGCCGACGTCACGCTGGTGACGCCGTTCGCCTACCAGCTCTACCTGCCGCTGCTCCCCCAGGTCGCCTCCGGCGTGCTGACGCCGCAGTCGATCGCCGTCTCCCTGCGCCGCAGCAAGAAGTACCGCACGCGGATCATTCCGGGCGGCGCCATCGGTGTGGACCTGAAGTCCAAGGTCTGCGTCATCCGCACCATCACCGACGAGATCGTCGACGAGCCGTACGACTACATCGTGCTGGCGCCCGGCAGCATCACCCGGACCTTCGACATCCCGGGGCTGACGGACTACGCGTTCGGGATGAAGACGCTCGCCGAGGCGGCGTACATCCGTGACCACGTCATCTCGCAGCTGGACCTGGCCGACGCCAGCCACGACCCCGTGGAGCGGGCCTCGCGGCTGCAGTTCGTGGTGGTCGGCGGCGGTTACGCGGGCACCGAGACCGCGGCGTGCCTGCAGCGGCTGACGCATGCCGCGGTCCAGCGCTACCCGCGCCTGGACCCGAGTCTCATCAAGTGGCACCTGATCGACATCGCCCCGAAGCTGATGCCGGAGCTGGGCGACAAGCTCGGCAGCAGCGCGCAGGAGATCCTGCGCCGGCGGGGCATCGAGATCTCCCTGGGCACCTCCATCGCCAAGGCGGGCCCCGAGGAGGTCACCTTCACCGACGGGCGCGTGATCCCGACCCGCACGCTCATCTGGACCGCCGGGGTCGTCGCCAGCCCGCTCATCGCCACGCTGGGAGCGGAGACCGTCAAGGGGCGGCTCGCGGTGGCCCCCGAGATGAATCTGCCCGGCGAGGACGGGGTGTTCGCGCTCGGCGACTCGGCCGCCGTGCCCGATCTGGCCAAGGGGGACGGCGCCATGTGCCCGCCCACCGCGCAGCACGCCATGCGGCAGGGCAAGCACGTCGCCGACAACGTCATCGCGTCGCTGCGGGGCCAGGTGCTGAAGCGTTACGTCCACAAGGACCTCGGGCTCGTCGTCGACCTCGGCGGCACCGACGCGGTGTCCAAGCCGCTGGGCATCGAACTGCGCGGGCTGCCCGCCCAGGCCGTGGCCCGCGGCTACCACTGGTCGGCGCTGCGCACCAACGTGGCCAAGACGCGGGTGATGACGAACTGGCTGCTCAACGCGGTCGCCGGCGACGACTTCGTACGGACCGGGTTCCAGGCCCGCAAGGCCGCGCGGCTGAAGGACTTCGAGTACACCGACGCCTATCTGACACCGGAGCAGGTGCGGGAGCGGGTCGAGGGATCCCGGCCGGAGTAGCACCGGGCCGGGCGGAGGCTTCCGCTCGTGGCATGTCATGCTGAGATACGGATCTTGGTGTGAGTCGGGAGAGAGTGCGGCGGCGTGAGGGCAGCGGGACGCGCGGTGCGGGCACGACTGCGGGACCGGATCGCGGCGTCCGACCCAGGTCTGCTGCGTCTGACGGCCGGGTTGCGGACGGTCGGCGCGATCGCACTGACCGTGGCCGTGCTCTCCCTGTTCGGCGCCGACGTGCACATTCTGGTGGCGGGGGCCATTGCGGCGATGGTCGCCACCTTCGCCATCCGGGAGAAGCAGCTCGGGCCTCAGGCCGTGACCCTGGCGCTGGGGCTTCCGGTGGCCCTGGCCTCGGTGTCCCTGGGGGCGGTGCTCAGCTCGCGGGTCGTGGTCGGTGACGTCTTCTTCGTCGTCCTGATCTTCTGCGCGGTCTACGGCCGCCGGTTCGGCGACCGGGGCACCGCGCTGGGGCTGATCGGCTTCCAGGTCTACTTCCTGTCGCTGTTCGTCGGCGCCACCGTCGAGACGCTGCCGGAGCTGTGCGGTGCCATGGCCCTGGCGTTCTGCTCCAGTGCCCTGATGCGCTTCGCGGTCGTGCCAGCGACGCCCACGGGTGTACTGCTGCGGCTGCGCTCGGCGTTCCGTGCCCGGCTGGCCCAGCTGGTGTCCGCGCAAGCAGAACTCCTCGACGCCCCCGCGGAGGAGATGGACAAGGCGCTGAAGGCCCTGCGCGACGGCACCGCGCGGCTGCACGAGACGGCCATGATGATCCAGGGGCGGCTGGAGGAGGGCACCCCGGACGAGTCGGCGGCACGGCTGGTGCAGCGCAGGATCGCCGACGCCGAGATCGCCGCCGAGCGGCTCGGCCTGCTGCTGCTGACCGCCCGCACCGCCGAACGGGCCGACACACTGACCCTGCACCTGCCGGGCGCGCCCGCACCGACGCTCGCCGGTCCGGACATGCCGGACGAGGCCGGCGCCAGGCTCCGCCGTGATCTGCTGGCGCTGCACACCCTGGTGCTGCGGGCGGGCAGTGGCGACGCGGGCACCGGGCTGGCCCAGGTGCGCAACCGGCTCCTCGGCTACCGGGACGAGGAGAACCTGCCGCCCGCGTCGCCGGCGCTCCAGGACGTCTTCCGCGGCATCGGCGAGTCGGCCCGCTCCGTGCTCGGGCTGCGTATCGCGCTGGACGGCCCTCAGGACGAGTCGGACGACTCGCCGGCGACGGCCCGTTCCCGTGAGGAACTGGACGCCGAGGACGCCGCGATCGACGGCGGCGGCGAGGAGGCCGAGCAGGAGGAGCAGACCGGACTGCGGCGGCCCACCACCCGTGCGGCCGTGCAGGTCGCCGTCGGCTCGTCGCTGGCGATCGTGGGCGGCGAGCTGCTGTCCACGCAGCGCTGGTACTGGGCGGTGCTGACGTGCTGGATCGTCTTCATCAACACGTCGTCGACGGGCGAGATCCTGGTCAAGGGGTACCGGCGGCTGCTGGGGACGGTGTTCGGCGTCGTGGCCGGCATCGTGCTGGCGGGCCTGGTCGGCAACAACACCTGGACCGCGTTCGCCCTGGTCCTGGTGCTGATCTTCGCGATGTTCTACTCGGCGCCGCTGTCGTACACCCTGATGTCGTTCTTCGTCACCGCGATGCTCGGGCTGCTGTACACGCTGCTGCACACCTACAGCCTCGATGTGCTCGTGCTGCGCATCGAGGAGACGGCGCTCGGCGTGGCCTGCGGGGTGGTGGCGGCGGCGCTGGTGCTGCCGGTGCAGACGGACCGCCGTACGAACGAGCTGCTCGGCACCGTGCTGGAGCGGCTGGCCGAGGTCACGGAGGCCGCCGTCGGCCAGCTCAGTGGCGGACCGGCGGACGAGCTGCTGGACAAGGCGCGCGACCTGGACCAGGCGCTGGCGGATCTGCGGGCCGCGACCCAGCCGCTGACCCACCCCGTCACGCCGCTGCGGACCCGGCGCGACACGGCCCGGTACGTGGTGGCGCTGCTGGAGACGTGCGCGTACCACGCGCGGACGCTGGCGGCGACCGCCGAGCTGCTGCCCACGCATCCCTCGATCGCTGCGGACCCGCGACTGCGCGGGGCCGCCGGGCGCACGGTCCGCAACATCGAGACCATCGCGGCCCGGGTCGCCGACGAGCACGCGGACGCGCAGGTCGAGGTCGGGCCGAGCATCGCCTCCCTGCTGGGGTCCGACGCCGGCACACCGCGCTACGGCCGCATCACCGACCGCGTGCTGCGGCATCTGGAGCGGCTGGACGAGGCCGTGGTGGGTCTGGCCCGGCCGCTCAGGGTGCCGGTGGCGGCGCCCAAAGGGTGACCGAGGAGCGCGAGCGGCTGCCCGTCAGAAGTCCGTGGGCAGTCCGCTCACCTTGGCGATGCCCCGCAGTTCCTCGGTCTGCTTGTGCCGGTCACGGATGTAGTCGGCGATCTCGCCGAGGCGGACGGGGTCGGACGCGGTGGTGGCGTCCGTGACGATCCTGACCGGCCCGGTGTCGTCGACGTCGAGTTCGACCACTTCGTTGTCCAGGCGGCCGGTGACGGCGGTGGCGATGACGAGGGCCACCTCGTCACGGACCTCCTGCGGCAATTCGTCGTCGCCCTCGGGATCGAGCGCGAAGTCGAGGCTGGACAGGCGTTCCTCTTCGATCGCCTCGAGGACGGGTTCCACCGCGCGCATCAGAAGGCGGTAGTCCTCCGTGTCCATCCGGATGCGCAGGAGGTCCAGGTACGCGTCCACGGGCCGGCCGTCGCCATGCGGAATCTCGGAATCGCTCATTGGCATCGTGTTCCCCGCAGAACGCGGCTCAGACGCGTCGCCACCGAGCCATGGCGAACGAGAACACTCCGAAGAGCACCAGCCCGGCCGCGACGCAGACCAGCAGCCAGGGGCCCAGCGGGGTGTCGGCGAAGGTGCGCAGGGTGTCGTCCAGGCCCTTGGCCTTGTCGGGTTCGTAGTCGATGGCGGCGCGCACGGCGAAGACCCCGGCCACCGCGAACACCAGCCCGCGGGCGGCGCCGCCGGCCACGCCGGTGACGTCCACCAGCTGCCGCGTCCGCCGGCTCATCTGCCCCAGCCGGAGCTTGTCGTGGTACTTGCGCAGCACCGCGCGTACGGCGATCCAGCCGCCCGCCACCACGATCCCGATGCCGGCGGCGCCGACCAGCCACTGTCCGGCGGGTATCTCCAGGGCCCTGGCCGTGGCGTCCCGGGACTGCTGGTCGCTGGATCCGCCGCTCTGGTGGCGGCTGACGGCGAACGTCAACACCGAGTAGGCGACGAAGACGTAGAAGACGAAGCGGGCCGCCGCCATCAGCCGCTTGCGGGCGCTGCGGCCGTCCTTGCCGACCGAGCCGAAGAGCACTTCGGACAGCCGCCACAGGGCCATGCCGACGAGCCCGATGCCCAGCGCCCACAGCAGCACCGCTCCGAAGGGCTTCTGCGCCAGTTCCTGCAGGGCTCCCCCGCGGTCGGCCTGCCGGCCGGTGTCGCCGAAGGCGATCTGCAGGGCCAGCGCTCCGACGAGCAGATAGATCACGCCCCGGGCGGCGAACCCCGCCCGTGCCGCCCCCTCGGTCACCGAACCCCGCGCCATCCGCCGGGCCCGGAAACGACCGCTCTGTGCCATCGCACTCGTGTTCATGTCGACCTCCCGGCAGTGCGGATGCCCCGGGTCGGCGTTCACACACCCTCCACAGCCCCCGGACCAGGGGGTTCCGGTTCCTGTGCCGCCTCAGGTCCGCCGGAAACTCGATCCGCGGCCGGCGCGGCCGAGGGTGTGCAGGTACTCGAGGGCGTCCAGGACCACCGTGCGGTCGTGCCAGGCCAGCCAGCGGCCCGCCTGGCAGCCGACGGTGTCGAGGGTCTGGGTCTGGGCCGTGGTCAGTGCGCCCAGGGTCCGGTCCACGTGGGCCGAGACCATGCCGACGCAGAGCCCGGACTCGGTCGTCAGCGGGACGCTGTGGCAGGCCCGGCTGCCCGCCGCGAGGATGGCCCGCCGGGCCTGGCGCCACGTCGGTGAGGACGGCACGCCCTGTGCGCAGGCCGCCCGGGACGTCGCCCAGGTCACCGTGCGGCCGACGACCGCCAGCGTGGAGCTCAGCACGCCCTTCAGGACGGCACCGCGGCTGCCGGACCCCCGGACCGGTGCGCCCGGGTGAACGTCAGGTCGGGTTCCGGCCCGCGGACGCGCCGCGGGAACCACAGCGTCTCGGGCCCGTCGGGGCGCGGTGCGGTCACCAGGAAGCCGGCCAGGGTGCGCAGCTTGACGTTGTACCGCTGCGACGCCAACTGCATCAGCGCGAAGGCGCTCTCCGCATCGGGCAGCGCGTACCGCTCCCGCACGATGCCCTGTACCTGGGAGATCAGCGGGCGGACACGGGCCCGGGCCCGTGTCCGCCCGGCTGTGGACACGGGACTCCCTGGGTGTCGATGACGTGACGCGAACGGGCCCGGCCGCGGCTTCCGCCGTCGGCCGGGCCCTCGTTCCGCTTCGCCTTCCCCGTCGCGTCAGCACCACACGCGCATCAGACGGGCTCCGGCACGCGCATCAGACGGGCTCCGGGGTCGGAATGCGCTGTCCGGTCTCCGGAGCGGCCGTTTCCCGGGCCGGTGCGGGCGCTGCCGCCAGCCACTGGTGAGCGGCCTCCAGGGCACGCCTGACGTCCCGGGTGCCGGTGGACACGCACAGCGTGTACGCCAGGTCGCGTGCCCTGGGATTCGGCTCCGCCGGGCCGTCGGCGGCCTCGGCGGCCGCCAGGGCCTCGTACTCGTCGACGAGTCGGCGCAGCACGGTGGGGTGGGGCCTCAGCATGGTCGTTCGCTCCTCAAAAGGGTCGGGTGGTCAGGCCGTCGTGGAGGGACCGCCGCTGCCCCGGTTGCCCGTCCGCTGCCCCAGGACCTCGTCGCGCACCCGGGCGCAGCTGCGGCTGATGAGGCGGGAGACGTGCATCTGCGAGATGCCGAGGTGGTCGGCGATGCGGCTCTGGGTCATGTCCTCGAAGAAGCGCATGTAGAGGATGGCCCGTTCGCGCTCCGGCAGACGGCGCAGGCCCTCCTTGGCGGACTCGCGGTCCACGACGATGTCGTAGGAGGAGTCGGCCGCGCCGAGGGTGTCGGCGAGGCTGTAGCCGTCGTCGTCGGCCGAGAGTTCGGCGTCCAGCGACAGGGTGCTGAAGCTGTCCAGGGCCTCGAGCCCGGCGTTGACCTCTTCCTCGGTCAGGCCGGTGTGGGTGGCGAGGTCTGCCACGGAGGGCTCGGGGCTGCCCGGGTTCTGGGTGAGTTCGCGGCGTGCCACCCGCACCTTGTTGCGCAGTTCCTGCACACGGCGGGGGACCCGCAAGGCCCACATGCGATCCCGGAAGTGCCGCTTGACCTCACCGGTGATGGTCGGGACGGCGTAACTCTCGAAGGCACCCCGGCTCGGGTCGAACCGGTCGATGGCCTTGACCAGGCCCAGCGCGGCGACCTGACGGAGATCCTCGATCGACTCGCCGCGGTCGCGGAAGCGGCCGGCGATGCGGTGGGCCATGGGCAGCCACAGGGTGACCAGTTCGTCGCGGACGGCCTCCCGCTCGGGACCCTCGTCCAGTTCCGCCATCCGGGCGAAGAGGGCGGCTGTGTCGGGGGCGTCGTCGTGACGCCGACGGGAAGCGGTGGTCGTCGTTTCGGGCGTGCCGGGACGATGGGTGGGCGTTTCGATGAGCATGCGGATTCGCTCCTGAACGGTGGTTTCAGGGACTGACCGCGGGAAGGTCGCCGCCCGGATCGCCTGGAGGCCTCCGGGGTAGCGATACCGCTCCCGCTGGGGCGCCTCCGGTCCGAAGCACGAATGTGCGTCTGCCCTTGACCCGGGGGAACAAACTCCGCTTTGCAGTGCAATCTGTCGGGCACCGGTTCACGGGGCGTTCAGGACAGGGGTACGACGGCTGTGATGCACTTGCCCCCGGCGGGCAGGTCCGACACCCGGACGTCACGGGAGAGCCGGCAGACGATGGGCCAGCCGTGGCCTCCGTGCCGCAGCCGTCCGTGCGGGTCGGTGCGCGGCACGGTCACGGGGAGCGCGTCGCTGCGGTCGCTCACCGAGACGCGCACACGGGGGCCGTCGACGTCCACCTGGAAGTCGGTGACACCGCCACCGTGCAGGATCGCGTTCGTCGTCAGTTCCGAGACGACGAGCAGCGCGTCGGACAGGGCGTCCGTGTCGCACATGGTGTGGGTGGCGCGGCAGCGTTCGGCCACGGCCCGCTCCACGGCCCGGCGCGCCTCGGCGGGTTTGCTCGGCCGGGCCCGGTGAGCTCCGGGCGGCTCGAATACGGATTCGATCATGTGCTCCTCGCACATTCTGCAGCTCCCTGACAGCACAGACGGATACCGGGCCCGGACCGCGTTCCATGGCTGCCCGCACGGGCTCGCCCGGAACTCACGGACCCCCTGCTCGCTCGACCTGCCACGGCGCCCGGGGGGCGCTCCGCGCGAGCGCCGCGGTCGTACTCTTCGGCTCACCTCTCCCCGCAACTGCAAACCTCGGGTGCGGCCGGAAGGCCTAAAACACCTCGGACGGTCGTGGGCCGGTGCCATCTCCGGCGGCTGGGCGGGTACGCGGTGTGCATGACCGATGTGGTGGATTCGGATGAGTTGCTGCGGCGTATCCGGCGGGCGAGGGATTGCGCGGTGCAGGAGGAGCGGACGTGGCGGACCAGGAGCGAGGAGCTGGATGCGACCGACCCGCAGGGAGCCCGGGACGCGACCGTGCGGCAGATGTCCTACGAGGCGGTGCTGCGGGTCCTGGACGAGATCGTGACCCCGGGCAAACACGGCCCGGAGGACTGACCGGGCTGAGGCCGGTGCCCGTGCGGGCGGCAGCCGGATTGCGGGGGCACACGCCGGGACCCGGCGCGCATGACTGCCGACCACACGCGAGCACCGGTTCTGGAAGCCCTGGACGAGTACCGACGCAAGGGGCATCTGTCGGTCACTCCCCCCGGGCACAAGCAGGCCCGGCGGCGCCGATCCGGCGGTCCGGGAGATCCTCGGTGACGCGGTGTTCCACCGGGACGTGCTGGCCTCGGGCGGTCTGGACGACCGGCTCACCCGGGGCCGGGTGCTGCAGCGGGCCCAGGAGCTGATGGCCGACGCGGTGCACGCCGAACACACGTACTTCAGCACGTGCGGGAGTTCCCTGTCGGCGAAGGCGGCGATGCTGTCGGCCGCCGGGCCGCACGAGAAGCTGCTGATCGGGCGTGACGCCACAAGTCCGTGGTGGCGGGGCTGATCATCTCCGGTATCGAGCCGGTCTGGGTCGAGCCCCGGTGGGACGCCGAGCGGAACCTCGCCCATCCCCCGTCCGCCGAGGAGTTCGGCCAGGCCTTCGAGGCGCATCCGGACGCGCGCGGCGCGCTGGTCACGAGTCCCACGCCGTACGGCGGTTGCGCGGACCTGCGGGCCATCGCCGATGTCTGTCACCGGCGCTCGCGGCCGCTGATCGTCGACGAGGCGTGGGGTGCGCATCTGCCGTTCCACCCGGATCTTCCGTCCTGGGCGATGGACGCGGGCGCGGACATCTGCGTGACCAGCATCCACAAGATGGGCAGCGGTCTGGAGCAGGGCTCGGTCTTCCACCTCCAGGGCGACCTGGTGCCGCCGGAGCTCCTGGGGATGCGGGCGGACCTGCTGGGCACCACCAGCCCGTCGGTGCTGATCTACGCGGGCCTGGACGGCTGGCGGCGGCAGATGGCACGGCACGGCGAGGAGCTGATGGGCGGTGCGCTGGACCTCGCGGCCGGGGTCCGGGCCGCCATCGAGGAGATCGACGGACTGCACGTCAACGACCGGGACGACTTCTGCGGCCCCGGCCTGTCCGACGACCTCGACCCGCTGCCCGGCGTCATCGACCTCACCGGACTCGGGATCACGGGCTTCCAGGCGGCGGACTGGCTGCGCGAGCACCGGCACATCGACGTGCACCTGGTGGACCACCGCCGCATCGGCGCGCAGATCACCCATGGCGACGACCGGGAGACCACCGGGCAGCTGCTGGAGGCGCTGCGGGACCTCGCGCGTGTCGCGCCGGACCTGCCCAGGGCGCCGCGGGTGAAGGATGCCCTCCCCGGCGGAGCTGCGGATGGAGCAGGCGGTGCTGCCCCGGGACGCCTTCTTCGGCGTGGCCGAGTCCGCGCCGGTGGCCGAAGCGGCGGGGCGGATCGCGGCCGAGATGATCACGCCGTATCCCCCGGGCATCCCCGCGGTCCTCCCGGGCGAGCGCCTGACGGAGCCGGTGCTCGCGTACCTGCGGACGGGGCTGGACGCGGGCATGAACCTGCCCGACCCGGAGGATCCGGAGCTGGAGACGATCCGGGTGCTCGCGGAGTGACCCGGAAGTGAAACGGGTCACGCAACCGGGTCCTGGGTGCGCACACCCCCGCTAGATGGTTTATCGTTCACTCATACGTGGTGACGGAGTCGACCCCTCGTCCTCCGTGCATCACCGCAGTACGGCCCTGGCTGGTCTCCCCCGTCCAGCCAGGGCTTTTTCATGCCCGGACGGTCCGTCGCAAGAAGTCTCGTACGCCGAGGTGCCCAAGGCCCCACCAGCCGCTGAAATGGGATGGGGACAGCACCGCAGTCGACCGCCCGGCGAGGAGCTCCGCATGACCAAAGCGATCAAACTCCTGACCGCCCTGCCTCCGCCACAGCGGCAGCGCCTGATGACGCTCGCCCGGGAGGTGTCCTTTCCCGAGGACGCCCGGATCTTCGAGGAGGGCGGCCCGGCCGACCGCTTCTGGGTCATCCGCTCCGGCGCGGTCTCCCTGGACCAGCAGGTCAGCTCCCTGCGGCGGGTGACCGTGGCCAGCCTCGGCGCGGGCGACCTGCTCGGCTGGTCGTGGCTGTTCCCGCCGTACGTCTGGGACTTCGGCGCGGTGGCCTTCAGCCCGGTGCGGGCCTACGAGTTCGACGCGCGGGCCGTACTGAAGCTGTGCGAGGAGGAGCCGGAACTCGGGCTGATGCTGGTGCGCAACGTCGCCGAGGTGCTCGCGCACCGGCTGGAGATGACCCGGGGCAAGCTGATGGAGCAGTACACCCTGCACCGGCGCGGGGCGCTGTGAGACGTCAGACGCGGTAGCGCCGCAGCGCCGGTACGGCGGCGGCCAGCACCAGCATCACCACGACGACCAGGAGCCCGCCGCCCGCGACGGCGGTGCGGGGGCCGAAGGCGGATCCCGCGGTGCCGTGCAGCACGTCGGCGAGACGGGGGCCGCCGGCCACGACGACGGTGAACACGCCCTGCATGCGTCCGCGCATCTCGTCGGTGGCGGCGGACAGCAGGATCGCCCCGCGGAAGACCATGGAGACCATGTCGGCCACCCCGGCGAGGGCGAGGAACGCCACCGCGACCCACAGGTTGCGGCTCAGCCCGAAGCCCGCGATCGCCACGCCCCAGGCGACCACCGCCCCGATCACCATCCAGCCGTGCCGCCGGGCCCGGGAGAAGGTGCCGGAGAACAGCCCGCCCAGCACGGCGCCGATGGGGATCGCCGCGAACAGCAGGCCGAGCGCGAGGCCTTCGCCGTACGGGGCGTAGGTCTGGGAGGCGAGCTGCGGGAAGAGGGCGCGGGGCATGCCGAGGACCATGGCGATGATGTCGGCGAGGAACGACAGCAGCAGCACCGTGTGCCCGGAGATGTAGCGGAATCCGGCGGCGATCTCCTTCACGCCCGCGCGCCGCACCGCCGTGCCGGCCAGGGGCGGCAGCGCCGGCAGCCGGTACACCGCCCACACCGTCACGCACAGGGCCAGGGCGTCGATGAGGTACAGCTCGGGCAGCCCGATGACGGGAATGAGGGCGCCGGCGAGCAGGGGGCCCGCCACCTGCCCGGTCTGCATCACGGTCGAGCCGAGGGCGCCCGCGGCGGGCAGTTCGTCCTCGGGGACCAGCCGGGCTATGGAAGCGGTGCGGGCCGGCGCGTTCAGGCCCCAGAAGGCCTGCTGCACGGCGAGCAGCAGCATGAGGGCGCCCACCGATTCCAGGCCCACGAAGGCCTGGAGCCAGAACAGCAGGGAGGTGACGGCGATGCCGCTGTTGGTGATCAACAGCAGCTTGCGCCGGTCCATGGTGTCGGCGATCGCCCCGCCCCACAGCGCGAACACGATCAGGGGCACGAGGCCGGCCAGGCTCGCGGCGCCGACCCATGCCGAGGAGCCGGTGAGGTCGTAGATCTGCTTGGGGACGGCGACGGCGGTGAGCTGGCTGCCGACGGCCGTGACGATGGTCGAGCCCCACAGTCGCCGGTAGGCGGGACGGCGCAGGGGGCGGGTGTCCATGGCCCAGCGCCGCAGGCCCCGGCGGCGGGGTGCCTGCGGTTCGGGTTCCCGCTCTTCGGTGGTGCTCTCGCTCGCGTCCACGCGCCGCTTCCTCGATGCTCGCTACATCTTTCCGGGCGTGGATCACTATCGCACCAGCCTGCCGGTGCCCCGCGGCCGAGGTGTCAGCTTCCGACGATGAGTACGGCGCCGAGCACGATCATCGTGGCGGCGACCAGACCGTCCAGCACGCGCCAGGCGGCGGGCTTGGCGAGGAAACGGCCGAGCAGCCGGGCGCCGAACCCGAGGCCGGTGAACCAGCACAGGCTGGCCAGCACCGCGCCGAGGCCGAAGGTCCAGCGCAGCTCGCCGTGGTCGGCGGCGACGGAGCCCAGCAGGAAGACGGTGTCGAGGTAGACGTGCGGGTTGAGCCAGGTCATCGCCAGGCAGGTGAGCACGGCCCTGCGTACCGATCCGGCCGCCTCCCCCTCCGTGCGCAGGGCGTCGCCGCCGGGCCGCAGTACCCGGCGGGCGGCCAGCGCGCCGTAGACCAGCAGGAACGCGCCGCCGATCCAGCCGACCGCGGTCAGGGCGGCCGGCCACTTCACCACCACCGCGCCGACCCCGCCGACCCCGAGCGCGATCAGCGCCGCGTCCGACAGGGCGCAGATGGCGACCACGGCGAGGACGGCCTGGCGGCGGATTCCCTGGCGCAGGACGAAGGCGTTCTGTGCGCCGATGGCGACGATGAGGGACAGTCCGGTGCCGAAACCGGCGGCGCCGGCGGTGAAGGTGCTGGTCATGGCGTCGACGCTACGGAAGCGTCCCATCCGGGTCCAGCTAAGGATTCTTACGTATCATTAGCACGCATGATGATTACCGATCTCCCGCTGGACCAGGTGCGGACCCTGCTCGCCGTCGTGGACGAGGGGACCTTCGACGCGGCGGCGGCCGCGTTGCATGTGACGCCGTCGGCGATCAGCCAGCGGGTGAAGGCGCTGGAGCAGCGCACGGGGCGGGTCCTGCTGCTGCGGACCAAGCCGGTACGGCCGACCGAGTCGGGTGAGGTGCTGGTGCGGCTGGCCCGCCAGGTGGCACGGCTGGAGCACGACGCCTACGCGGAGCTGGGGCTGGCCGACACCGGCGAGCCGATCCGGGTGTCCGTCGCAGTGAACGCGGACTCGCTGGCCACCTGGTTCCTGCCGGTGCTCTCGCGCGTGCCGCAGGAGCCGCGGCTCTGCTTCGAGTTGCGCCGCGAGGACGAGGACCACACGGCGGCCCTGCTGCGGGAGGGCGTGGTGATGGCCGCGGTGACCTCGTCGCCGGACCCCGTGCCGGGCTGCTCCGTGCGGTCGCTCGGGCGGATGCGCTACCTCCCCGTGGCGGCGCCGGACTTCGCCGCGCACCATCACGGCGGGCCTCTGGCGCAGGTGCTCACGGAGGTGCCCGTGGTGGTCTTCGACCGGCGTGACGACTTCCAGGACGGCTTCGTCCGCCGGCTCACCCGGGGGCGGAGCGGCGCGAGCGCGCTGCGGCACTACGTGCCGACCTCGGAGGGGTTCGTCGAGGCCGTGGCCGCCGGGCTGGGGTGGGGCCTGGTGCCGGAGCCCCAGGCGGATCCGCTGCTGCGCGACGGCCGGCTCGTCGGCATCGCCCCGGCCCGCGCGGTCGACGTGCCGCTCTACTGGCAGCAGTGGAAGCTCGACTCACCGGCGCTGGCCCAGGTCGCGGACACGGTGACGACGACCGCGGCGGAGGCGCTGCGGGGCTGAGGCTCAGTCGCGGATGCCCTCCAGTCGGGCCGCCGCGCTGTCCAGCAGCATCTCCAGGGCCGTCGGGTAGGCGCTGGTGAGCATCCGGGTGGCGAGCAGGGGCGCCGCCTCGGCGATGCGGGGATGGGTGGTGGCGGGCAGGCGGGCGTACGTCGAGCGCCACATGTCCTCGTCGGCGTGCAGCGAGTCGCTGGGCAGGGCGAGCGAGGCTGCGTCCAGCGCGGCGAAGGCCAGGGTCTGGTCGATGAAGGCGTGGTAGATGCGCACGGTGTCGGGCAGGGGGAAACCGGCCCTGCGCAGGACGTCCAGGACGGCCTCGTCCGCGGCGAGCTCGTGGGCCCTGCCCGTGACGCGGTTGGTGGTGAGCAGGGCGGCCTGCGGATGGGCGAGGTAGGCGGCGTGGATGCGCAGCCCGAAGGACCGCAGGTCCGCCCGCCACTCCCCCGTGGGCCGCCAGCCCGCCAGGGCCTGGCCGATGAGCGCGTCGCCGATGGCGAGGGTCAGGTCGTCCATGCCGCGGAAATACCGGTAGAGCGTGCTCGGGTCGGCGTCCAGGGCGAGGCCGAGCCGGCGGGCGGTCAGTCCGGCGCTGCCGTGTTCGCGCAGCATGCGCAGCGCGGTCTCGACGATCAGCTCCTCGGACAGCACGGTCCCGCTCCTGGTGGGCCTGCGCCGGCGACGTTTCTCCTCGGGCACCACGGGCTTGGGCACGACGTCTCCCTCCTTATGCCAACGCCATTGACCTTATGACACGGGGCGGCGTTTCATCTCTGCAAGGACGCGTCACGTTCTTCGCACATAGGGAGTTTCTGTCATGCGTGTACTGCTCGTGGGCGCCGGTGGTGTGGGCGGGGCGATCACCCGGATCGCGGCCCGGCGGCCGTTCTTCGAGGCGATGGTGGTGGCGGACTACGACCCGGACCGGGCCGAGGCGGCGGTCGCGGCCCTGGGCGGCGACGCGCGGTTCACCGCGGAGCAGGTGGACGCGGGCGACGAAGCGGCCGTGGCCCGTCTTCTCCAGTGGCACCGCTGCGACGTCCTGCTCAACGCCACCGACCCCCGCTTCGTGATGCCGCTGTTCCGCGCGGCCCGCGCCGCGGGCGCCACCTATCTCGACATGGCGATGTCGCTGTCCCGTCCGCATGCCGAGCGGCCCTACGAGGAGTGCGGGGTCAAGCTCGGCGACGAGCAGTTCACGCAGGCCGCCGACTGGGAGCGGGAGGGGCTGCTGGCCCTCGTCGGGATGGGCGTGGAGCCGGGCCTGTCGGACGTCTTCGCACGGTACGCCGCCGACGAACTCTTCGACGAGATCGAGGAGATCGGCATTCGCGACGGCGCGAACCTGACCGTCGACGGCTACGACTTCGCGCCTTCTTTCAGCATCTGGACCACCATCGAGGAGTGCCTCAACCCGCCGGTCGTCTACGAGACGGGCAAAGGCTGGTTCACCACCGAACCGTTCAGCGAGCCCGAGGTCTTCGACTTCCCCGAGGGCATCGGCCCGGTCGAGTGCGTGAACGTGGAGCACGAGGAGGTCCTGCTCGTCCCGCGCTGGGTCGACGCCCGGCGGGTCACCTTCAAGTACGGCCTGGGCCGGGAGTTCGTCGAGACGCTGAAGACGCTGCATCTGCTGGGTCTGGACCGCACCGACCCGGTGGCCGTGCCCGGGCCGGACGGACCGGTGAAGGTCTCGCCGCGGGACGTGGTCGCCGCATGCCTGCCCGACCCGGCCGGCCTCGGTGAGCGGATGCACGGCAAGACGTGTGCGGGCACCTGGGTGCGCGGCGTGAAGGACGGCGAGCCGCGTGAGGTGTACCTCTACCACGTGGTCGACAACCAGTGGTCGATGGCGGAGTACGGCTCCCAGGCGGTGGTGTGGCAGACGGCGATCAACCCCGTCGTCGCGCTCGAACTCCTCGCCACGGGCGCCTGGTCCGGTGCGGGCGTGCTCGGCCCGGAGGCCTTCCCGGCCCGGCCGTTCCTGGACCTGCTGACCGACTACGGCTCCCCCTGGGGGATGCGGGAGCAGTGAACGACTGTCCGGGAACGCCCTGTTTCAGCGCGCATCGACAGGTCACCCGAAAAGCAGTAAGCAGACGAGAGAGCACGTTTCTACTGCGATGCAGGTGACTTCGATGGACAACTGGCGAGACCACGCTGCCTGTCGGCACGAGGACCCCGAGCTCTTCTTCCCGATCGGCACCTCTGGCCCGGCTCTGTTGCAGACGGAGCAGGCCAAGGCGGTGTGCCGACGGCGCTGCCCGGTGCAGGAGCAGTGTCTGCAATGGGCCCTGGACACGGGTCAGTCCATCGGCGTCTGGGGCGGGACGAGCGAGAACGAACGGCGTGCGCTGAAGCGCCGCACGGCCGCCCGCCGCCGCTCCGGCTGACATCGGCCCGCACCCCTGGGGACCCGGCTGCACCGCAGCGGTCCCCAGGGGTGCGGGCGTCCGGCCGGGGTCAGGCTCGCGGCACGTGTCCGTATCGCGCGTGTCCGTGTCATCGCGCGTGTCCGTGTCATCGCGCTTGTTCGTGTCGCCGCGGAAAGGAGCTGTTCATGAGCGTGCGCGTGCGCCGTGTCTACGATCCCGCCGAGCCGGACGACGGGGTGCGGGTCCTGGTCGACCGGCTGTGGCCGCGCGGACTGGCGAAGGACGCGGCCCGGGTGGACGAGTGGCCGAAGGCGCTCACCCCGTCGACGGAGCTGCGCCGCTGGTATCACGCGGGCGAGGGCTCCTACGAGGAGTTCGCCGAGCGGTACGAGGCGGAGCTCGCCTCCGACGAAGCCGCCGAGGCGCTCGACAGCGTGCGTGATCTGGTCCGTAAGGGCGACGTGACCCTGCTGACCGCGTCGAAGACGCCGGAGCAGAGCCACGCCACCGTGCTGACCCGCCTCCTCGAAGGCTGAGGAGACGGGCCCGCGTTCGTCAGGCGGTCTGCTTCGCCGCCGCCCGGCCCGCCGCCCGGCCCGAGAAGAGGCAGCCGCCGAGGAAGGTGCCCTCCAGCGCGTTGTAGCCGTGGACACCGCCGCCGCCGAAGCCCGCGACCTCGCCGGCCGCGTACAGCCCCTCGACCGGCTTGCCGTCGGTCCCGAGGGCGCGGGAGTCCAGGTCGGTCTGGATGCCGCCGAGGGTCTTGCGGGTGAGGACGTGCAGCTTGACCCCGATCAGCGGGCCGGCCGCCGGGTCGAGGATGCGGTGCGGGGTGGCGACGCGGCCGAGGCGGTCGCCGATGTAGCGGCGGGCGTTGCGGATGCCCTGGACCTGGGCGTCCTTGGCGTAGGGGTTGGCGATCTGCAGGTCGCGGGCCTCGATCTGGCGCTTGATCCCGGCCGCGTCGAGGAGCGGCTTGTCGGTGAGGTCGTTCATCTTCGCGACGAGCTGTTCGACGGTGGACGCGGTCACGAAGTCGGCGCCCTTGCGCAGGAACGCGTCGACCGGCCCGGGCGCGCCCCTGCCGAGGATGCGTTCCTTGAGGAATCCGGCGCGGTCCTTGGCGGTGATGTCGGGGTTCTGCTCGGAGCCCGACAGGGCGAACTCCTTCTCGATGATCTTCTGGGTGAGGATGAACCAGGAGTGGTCGTACCCGGCGATGTCCTCGGTGGTGCGCAGGTGCTCCAGGGTGCCGAGGGTGTCGTAGCCGGGCAGGCAGGGCCCGGGCAGGCGGCGGCCGAGGGCGTCGAACCACATGGAGGACGGTCCGGGCAGGATGCGGATGCCATGGCCGGGCCAGATCGGGTCCCAGTTCCGCAGGCCCTCGGTGTAGTGCCACATGCGGTCGCGGTTGACCAGCCGGACGCCCGCGGCCGCGCTGATGTCGAGCATCCGCCCGTCGACGTAGGCGGGGACGCCGGTGACCATTTCGCGGGGCGGGGTGCCGAGGCGCTCGGGCCAGTGGCGGCGGACGATGTCGTGATTCGCGCCGATGCCGCCGCTGGTGACGACGACGGCCTGGGCGGTGAGTTCGAACTCGCCGATCGCGTCGCGGCTGGAGGCGACGCCCCGGGGTGAGGGGTCGTCGGCCAGGACCGTGCCGCGCACGCCCGTGGCGGTGCCGTCCTCGACGACGAGGGCGTCGACGCGGTGCCGGTGGTGGAAGGTGAGCAGGCCGTCGCGGGCGGCCTGCTGGGCGTAGTGCACGAACGGTTCGACGACGCCGGTGCCGGTGCCCCAGGCGATGTGGAAGCGGGGCACGGTGTTGCCGTGTCCGTGCGCGGTGAGGTCGCCCCGCTCGGCCCAGCCGACGGTGGGCAGGAACTTGATGTGGTGTCCCTCGAGCCAGGAGCGCTTCTCCCCGGCGGCGAACTCGACGTAGGCGCGGGCCCAGCGCACGGCCCAGGAGTCCTCGTCCTCCAGCCGGTCGAAGCCCGCGCTGCCCCGCCAGTCGCTCCAGGCGAGGTCGAAGGAGTCCTTGATGCCCAGCCGGCGCTGCTCGGGCGAGTCGACGAGGAACAGCCCGCCGAAGGACCAGAAGGCCTGCCCGCCGAGATTGCCGGCGTTCTCCTGGTCCACGAGGGCGACCCGCCGGCCCCTGCTGGTCAGTTCGTGCGCCGCGACCAGGCCGGCGAGGCCCGCTCCGACGACGATGACATCGGCATCCATGGCGACCGTTCCCTTCTTCAGTTCTTCGTGTGATCGAGGGTGCCGCTGCCATCGGTGAGCAGGGCCGTGAGCAGTTGCTTCAGCCAGCCGCGGGCGTGGTCCAGGTCCCGGTCCAGCAGCAGTTGCGTGGTGACGCCGTCGTACGCGGCGACCACGGCGTGGGCCGCGCCGTCCGTGTCCCCCAGGACGGCGGGCAGCGCGGTGTGCCCGCGGGCCCGGCCCAGCCGCTCGGCGATGGCCCGCCGCAGCCGCGCCCGGTGTTCGAGCAGACTGCGCGCCACCTCCGGGTCGCGGGCGGCGTGCACGAGGAAATCCGTCTTCACCAGGAGCCAGTCGCGGTCGAGCAGCAGCACGTCGGTGACGCGGTCGACGGCGGCGGGCACGTCGAGGTCGGGTCCGTCGAGGGCCAGGGCGCCGGAGACCTGCTCGGCGATCAGGTCGGCCCGCTCGCGGTAGAGCGCGAAGAAGAGCTCGTCGAGGCTGGAGAAGTTGGAGTAGAAGGCGCCCCTGCTGTAGCCCGCGGCCTCGCAGACCTCCTCGATCGAGACGTGCCCGAAGCCCTTGGCCGCGAACACGGAGAACGCCGCGTCCAGGAGGTTGGCGCGGGTGTGGACACGGCGCCTGGTCACGCGCCCGGTACTTCCCTCGACAGCCATGCCCGGCCCTCCTTTCGATACGGGACTGTATTGGATACACCGGTGTATCGAAAGGGTGGGGCAGCGGATCTCTCATGGAACAAACTTTCGATTTAGGGGTACGCTGACGGCATGCACCACCTCCAGGGCTCCCTCTTCGACCAGGCCGACGAGCTCCGCCTCGGCTCTTTGGACGGGATCAGCCGTACCCACCTCGGCTTCGGCGCCTGGCTCGACGTGCTGCCCGGTTGGCTCGGCGGCTCGGACGAACTGTTCGAACGACTGGCCGCCGAGGTCCCGTGGCGGGCGGAACGGCGCAAGATGTACGACAGCGTGGTCGACGTCCCCCGCCTGCTCGCGTTCTACGGCGCGGACGACTCGCTGCCGCACCCGGTGCTGGCCGAGGCACGGGACGCGTTGAGCGCCCACTACGGCGAGGAGCTGGGCGAGCCGTTCGCCACCGCCGGGCTGTGCTACTACCGCGACGGCCGGGACAGCGTCGCCTGGCACGGCGACCGGATCGGACGCGGGGCGCGCGAGGACACGATGGTCGCGATCCTCTCGGTCGGAGCACCCCGTGACCTGCTGCTCCGCCCGATGCGAGGCGGCCGGGACACCGTGCGCCGTCCCCTGGGCCACGGCGACCTCGTCGTGATGGGCGGCTCCTGCCAGCGCACCTGGGAGCACTCGATCCCCAAGAGCGCCCGGGCGACGGAACCCCGCATCAGCATCCAGTTCCGTCCGCGCGGCGTGGGCTGAGGGCGGTCCGAACGCCCTGCCGCACGGCGTGCACCGGGCAGGTGAACACCCCCGCCGCCCGGCTCCGTTGCGGCGGACCCGGCGATTCCGTCCGCTGCGGGATCTGCTTTTCTTCTCCCGTCGGGCCGGTACCGGGACCACACGAGGCGGGCGATCATGCGAACGGACGTACAGCAAGTCGCGGACGGCACCTACCTGGTGCACGGGTCGAACACCAACTGGGTGATCCTCACGGAGGGGGACGCCGTCACGCTGGTCGACACCGGCTACCCCGGCGACCGGGACCAGGTCCTCGCCTCGCTCGCGCAGGTGGGCAGTTCCCCGGAGGCGGTGGCGGCCGTGCTGATCACGCACGCGCACAACGACCACCTGGGCAGTGCGGAGTACCTGCGCGCCACGTACGGCAAGCCCGTATATCTGCATGAGGCCGAAGTGCCGCACGCGCGCCGGGAGTTCCTGCACCAGGTGTCCGTCGGCACGGTGCTGCGCAACGGCTGGCGGCCGGGAGTGCTGCCCTGGGCGGTGCACGCGCTGCGCTCGGGCGGCACGACTCCCGTCCCGGTCACCGCGCCGCAGGCCTTCCCGACGGCGGGCGCGCTGGACCTGCCCGGGCGGCCGGTACCGGTGCACACCCCGGGTCACACCGACGGGCACTGCGCCTACCACCTGCCCGGCACCGGGGTGCTGATCTCCGGGGACGCCCTGGTCAGCGGGCACCCCACCTCGCGGGTGGAGGGGCCGCAGCTGCTGCCGGACATGTTCCACCACGAGCGGCCCCGCGCCCTGGCCTCGCTGGACGTCCTGGCGGAGCTGGAGGGCGAACTGCTGCTCCCCGGGCACGGGCCGGTGCACCGCGGGCCGGTGCGCGACGCCGCTCGGCGGGCCCGGGACCTCGCCCTTTAGAGTGAGGCGACGGTCGGCAGCGAGACAAGGACACCGGGCGCATGGCACTGCAGATCAACGCGACCAACCCCGAGCACCCCGCGCTCCTGCTGGAACTGCCGTGGCACCTGCCGCTGGAGGACTGGCCCGAGGAGTACCTCGTCCCGCTGCCCCGCGGCATCTCCCGGCACGTGGTGCGCTACTCCCGCGCCGGTGACGAGGTGATCGCCGTCAAGGAGCTGGCCGAGCGGCCCGCGCTGCGCGAGTACGAGCTGCTGCGCGACCTCGACCGGATCGGCATCCCCGCGGTGGACCCGCTGGCCGTGGTCACCGGCCGCACCGACGCGAGCGGCGCCCCGCTGGAGAGCGTCCTGGTCACCCGGCACCTCGGCGGCTCGATGCCGTACCGCTCGATGTTCGAGACGACCATGCGGCCCGCCACCATGCACCGGCTGATGGACGCGCTCGCCGTGCTGCTGGTGCGCCTGCACCTGGCCGGGTTCGCCTGGGGCGACTGCTCCCTGTCCAACACCCTCTTCCGGCGCGACGCGGGCGCCTACGCCGCGTATCTCGTGGACGCCGAGACCGGTGACCTGCACCCGCAGCTCAGCACCGGGCAGCGGGACTACGACCTCGACCTCGCCCGCGTGAACATCAGCGGGGAACTGCTGGACCTGGAGGCGTCCGGGGCGCTGCACCCGTCCGTGGACCCGATCGAGTTCGGCACGGAGATCTGCGCCCGCTACCGCGGCCTGTGGGACGAGCTGACCCGGGCGTCCGTCTACCCGGCCGGCAAGTACCACTACATAGAACGCCGGATCCGCCGCCTGAACGACCTCGGTTTCGATGTCGCCGAGATGCAGATCGAGCACGCCTCGAACGGCGACACGGTCAGCTTCGTGCCCAAGGTCGTCGACGCCGGCCACCACCAGCGCCAGCTGCTGCGCCTGACCGGTCTCGACACCGAGGAGAACCAGGCCCGGCGGCTGCTGAACGACCTGGAGAGCTGGATGGCGACCCAGGAGGACTACGCGCCCGGCGATCCTCCCCCAAGTTCTCGGCTTCGCTCGAACAGGGGGGACCCCCATGGCGCCCGCCCCGAGGTGCTGGCCCACCGCTGGGTGCGGGAGGTGTTCCGGCCGACCGTGCGGGCCGTGCCGCCCGAACTGCGCGGCGCGATGGAGCCGGCGGAAATCTACCACCAGCTCCTCGAACACCGCTGGTACATGTCCGAGCAGGCCCAGCACGACATCGGCCTCGAGACCGCCGTCGAGGACTACATCGCGAACATCCTGCCCAAGGCGAGCAGGAGCCTTCAGCCGACGGCGGAGTGACGAGCCGGAGCCCTCACGCGTGCGGCACCACCGCCACCGGGCAGTCGGCGTGGTGCAGCATCCCGTGGGCCACCGAGCCGATGCGGGCCCCGACGGCCGTGCGGTGGGCCCGGCGGCCGACGACCATCAGCTGGGCCGTCCCGGCCACCGACAGCAGCACCTGGCTCGCGCTGCCCATCTCCACGTGCTCCTCGACCGGCACGTCGGGGAAGCGTTCCCGCCACGGCCGGACCGCGGCGGCCAGGCTCTTCCTCTCGTACGGCTCCAGTCCCCCGGCCTCGTCGAGGAGCTTCAGCGAGCCCGGGCTGTAGGCGAAGACGGGCGGCAGGTTCCAGGCGCGTACGACCCGCACGGTCGCCCCGCGCGCGGCGGCCGTCTCGAAGGCGAAGCGCAGCGCGTCGGCGCTGTCCTCCGGGTCGCCCTGCTGACCCACGACGACCTCCCGTCCGGCCGCCTCGGACGAGGGCTGATCTCCGGCCCGGACGAGCACCACGGGCCGGGTGGTCGCCGCGATCACCTGCTGGCCGACCGAGCCAAGCAGGAAGCCGACGATGCGACCGTGCCCGCGCGAGCCGAGGACCAGCATCTCGGCGTCCGCCGCGGAGGCGACCAGGGTGTCGGCCACCGGGCCCTCGACGACATCGGTGGTCACCGCGAGGTCCGGATGCCGTTCGGTGACGGTCCCGACGGCCTCGGTCACCGCGCCGTGCACCCACTGGGCCTGGCTGTCCGCGTCCCCGGCGATCCCCGCCTCGATCACCTCCTGGGGGTGGGCCCGCCAAGCGTGCACCACCCGGAGCGCCAGGCCGCGCCGCACGGCCTCCCTCGCCGCCCACGCCAGGGCGGCGAGGCTCTCCTGCGATCCGTCGACCCCTGCGGTGATCGGGCGTGTCATCCGGCTGTCTCCCTCGTCGAAATCACTACGTGCTCATGATCAGTCTTCACTACACTGCCCGCATGTCACTGGAGTGGGAACAGGTAATGGTGGACTCGGCCGACCCCGAGGCCCTGGGCCG
The DNA here is from genome assembly GCF_019733245.1 of Streptomyces sp. WAC04114. Classification (NCBI taxonomy): domain Bacteria; kingdom Bacillati; phylum Actinomycetota; class Actinomycetes; order Kitasatosporales; family Streptomycetaceae; genus Streptomyces; species Streptomyces sp. WAC04114. The sequence continues at coordinate 15,930 of NZ_JAIGQA010000031.1, read as the reverse complement.
CTGGTGGGCCGAAGCACTCGGCTGGGTGGTGGTGAACGACGAACCCGACGAGTTCGAGATCCGTCCCACCGCGGACCGGACGCCGGGACTGCTCTTCACTTCGGTGCCGGAGCCTAAGACGATCAAGAACCGTCTCCACCTCGATTTCCGGCCCGACGACCAGAAGGCCGAAGTGGCGCGGCTGCTGGCGCTCGGTGCGCGGCACGCCGACATCGGGCAGGGCGAGCAGCCGTGGGTGACGCTCGCCGACCCGGAGGGCAACGAGTTCTGCGTGCTGGGCGCCTCCCACAGCTGATCCCCATGTCCGGGCACGGCACCGCGATCGAACATACGATGGGCGAAGGTCGGCGCGGTGCCCCGGGACGCCGTGCCGTGAGTCGACCGCCCGGTGTGGGGGACGCATGGCACAGGCCGCCGATACGGCGCGGACCGTCATCATGACCGTGGACGACGACCCGGGTGTCTCCCGGGCCGTGGCCCGGGACCTGAGGCGGCGCTACGGCGCGTCGTACCGGATCGTGCGGGCGGAGTCCGGCGCGTCCGCGCTGGACGCGCTGCGCGAGCTGAAGCTGCGCGGCGATCTCGTGGCGGTGATCCTCGCCGACTACCGGATGCCGCAGATGAACGGCATCGAGTTCCTCGAACAGGCCCTGGACGTCTACCCGGGCGCGCGGCGCGTGCTGCTGACCGCCTACGCGGACACGAACGCCGCGATCGACGCGATCAACGTCGTCGACCTCGACCACTACCTCCTGAAGCCGTGGGACCCGCCCGAGGAGAAGCTCTACCCGGTCCTCGACGATCTGCTCCAGGCCTGGCGGACCAGTGACTTCCGGCCCGTGCCCAGCACCAAGGTCGTGGGGCACCGGTGGTCGTCGCGCTCCTCGGACGTGCGGGAGTTCCTGGCCCGCAACCAGGTGCCCTACCGCTGGTACTCCTCCGACGAGCCGGAGGGGCGGCGGCTGCTGGCCGCGGCCGGCGAGGACGGGCTGCGGCTGCCGGTGGTGATCACGCCGGACGGGACACCGCTGGTCGAGCCGGAGGCCGTGGACCTCGCCGCCCGGGTCGGTCTGGCGACGACCCCGACGGCCGACTTCTACGACCTGGTCGTCATCGGCGGCGGCCCGGCCGGGCTCGGCGCGGCGGTCTACGGCGCCTCCGAGGGGCTGCGGACCGTGCTGGTGGAGCGGTCCGCGACCGGCGGGCAGGCGGGGCAGAGCTCGCGCATCGAGAACTACCTGGGCTTCCCCGACGGCGTGTCGGGGGCGCAGCTCACCGACCGGGCACGGCGGCAGGCGGCGAAGTTCGGCGCCGAGATCCTCACCGCGCGCGAGGTGACGGCCCTGGAGGTCAACGGCGCCGCGCGGATCGTGCGGTTCTCCGACGGCTCGGCGGTCGCCGCGCACAGCGTGATCCTCGCGACCGGCGTGTCCTATCGGCAGCTGGAGGCGCCCGGCTGCGAGGACCTGACCGGCTGCGGTCTGTACTACGGGTCCGCCCTGACGGAGGCCCCGTCCTGCCAGGACCAGGACGTGTACATCGTCGGCGGCGCCAACTCCGCGGGGCAGGCGGCGATGTATCTGTCCCGGGGCGCCAAGTCGGTGACCCTGCTGGTGCGCGGGGAGTCGCTGTCGGCGTCGATGTCGCACTACCTGATCCAGCAGATCGAGGAGTCTTCCAACATCCAGGTCCGGTCCCGCACGGTCGTCGAGGCCGCGCACGGCGACGGCCGGCTGGAGCGGCTGACCCTGCGGGACGTGGACAGCGGACAGACCGAACAGGTCGACGCGCAGTGGGTGTTCGTGTTCATCGGCGCGGCACCGCTGACCGGTTGGCTGGACGGCACGGTGCTGCGGGACGAGCGTGGGTTCATCCTCGCCGGGCCCGACCTGAGCGCGGACGGCCGTCCGCCGGAGGGCTGGGAGCTGGACCGGCCGCCGTACCACCTGGAGACCAATGTGCCCGGCGTGTTCGTGGCGGGTGACGCCCGCTCCGAGTCCGCGAAGCGGGTCGCGTCCGCCGTCGGAGAGGGAGCCATGGCCGTGATGCTCGTCCACCGGTATCTGGAGCAGTCGTGAGCGGGCAGGCGGCACCCTGCGACCCGCATGAGATCGGGGCGCTGTTCCTGTTCGAGAAGCTCACGCCCGAGCAGCTCGGCAGGCTGTGCAGCGAGGGGCGGGTGGAGCGCTTCGAGCCCGGCCCGGTGTACACCGAGGGCGAGCCCGCCACCTGCTTCTACGTGATGCTCGAGGGCTCGGTGGTGCTGTACCGCCGGGTCGGCGGGGACGACGTGGAGGTGACCCGGACCTCCCAGCGGGGGGTGTACGCGGGGTCCATGCAGGCGTACCTGGGCGACCGGGTGCGGCAGGTCTACAACAACTCCATGCGCGTCACGGAGCCGACGCGGTTCTTCGTGCTGCCCGCCGACACCTTCGCGGGGATCATGCAGGAGTGGTTCCCGATGGCGGTGCATCTGCTGGAGGGGCTGTTCTTCGGTTCGAAGAGCACTCAGCGGGCCATCGGGCAGCGTGAACGGCTGCTGGCGCTGGGCTCGTTGTCCGCCGGTCTGACGCACGAGCTGAACAACCCGGCCGCGGCGGCCGTCCGGGCGACCGCGACGCTGCGGGAGCGGGTCGGCAAGATGCGCCACAAGCTGGCGATCATCGCGCAGGGTTCCTACTCCCCCGAGGTCATGGCCAACCTCATCGACATCCAGGAGCGCACGGCCGAACGGGTCGCGAAGGCACCGGTGCTGAGTCCGCTGGAGGCCTCCGACCGGGAGGACGCCGTGACCGACTGGCTGGACGACCAGGGCATCGAGGAGGGCTGGCGGATCGCGCCCACGTTCGTGCAGGCCGGTCTCGACGTGGACTGGCTGGACCAGATCGCGGCGGCGGTGGACGAGGACATCCTGCCGAGCGCGATCGGCTGGCTCAACTACACCGTCGAGACCGAGCTGCTGATGGACGAGATCAACGACTCGACCACCCGCATCTCGCATCTGGTCGACGCGGCGAAGCAGTACTCGCAGCTCGACCGGGCGCCCTTCCAGAATGCCGACGTGCACGAACTCCTCGACTCCACCCTGCTGATGCTGTCGGGCAAGATCGGCAAGCAGATCAAGGTCGTCAAGGACTACGACCGGACGCTGCCGAGGATCCCCGCGTACCCCGCCGAGCTCAACCAGGTGTGGACGAACCTCATCGACAACGCGGTCGCGGCGATGAACAGCGCGGGCGGGGAGGGGACGTTGACCGTGCGGACGGCCCGCCACCACGACCGGCTCCTGGTGGAGTTCCGTGACACGGGCGTCGGAATCCCGGCGGAGGACCGGGGGCGGATCTTCGACCCCTTCTTCACCACCAAGCCGGTGGGTGAGGGGACCGGGCTCGGGCTCGACATCTCCTGGCGGATCGTGGTCAACAAGCACCACGGGAGCATCCAGGTGGAGTCGGAGCCGGGTGACACGCGTTTCCAGGTACTGCTTCCGCTGACAGCGGTGGAGGAGGAGTCTGCATGAGTGGCGAGAACGGCATCGACCCGAGCGTGCCGCCGAGCGGCAGCGGGTGCGCGGAGTGCGATGCGGCCGGGGGGTGGTGGTTCCACCTGCGGCGGTGTGCGCAGTGCGGGCACGTGGGGTGTTGTGACAGTTCACCGGCGAAGCACGCGACGGGGCATTTCCGGGAGACCGGGCATCCCCTGGTGCAGAGCTTCGAGCCGGGTGAGGACTGGTACTGGCACTATGCGACGAACGAGTTGTACGAGGGCGGGCCGGAGCTGGCCGCACCGGTGAGCCACCCGGCCGACCAGCCCGTGCCGGGTCCGGCGGGGCGGGTGCCGGCGGACTGGGCGAAGGTTCTGCGGGCCTAGGAGGTCGGGGCTCGCTGTCCGGCGGTGGCCGCGGGTTGTGTCCGGTTGATCGCGCAGTTCCCCGCGCCCCTGAAGCAAGAAGGTTGGTTCTGTGCAGCAGGCTTCATCGGCCACCCCCGTCGTCGGGCGGGACGCCGAACTCACGCGGCTCTCCGGTGTGCTGGAGCGTGCGCGCGGTGGTGAGGCCCGGGCCGTGCTGATCGCCGGGGACGCCGGCGTCGGCAAGACCCGGGTGCTCGACGAGGTCGGGGGGCAAGCCGCCGCCACCGGCATGACCGTGGTCACCGGGCACTGCGTGGATCTCGGCGACGTCGGGCTGCCGTATCTGCCGTTCACCGAGATGCTCGGGGTGCTGGCCGCCGACGAGCGGTTCGCCGACGCTCTCGCCGCCCATCCCGTGGTCGAGCGGCTGCTGGGGGCCGGATCCGACTCCGTGCGGGACGTGGACGGGCGGTTGCGGCTGTTCGAGGGGATGGCGGGGCTGCTGGCCGAGGTCGCCGAGGTCGCGCCCCTGCTGCTGGTGCTGGAGGACCTGCACTGGGCGGACCAGTCCTCGCGGGACCTGCTGCGCTTCCTGCTCGGCCGGGGCGTGCTGCGGCACCGGCTGGCGGTCTTCGCCTCGTACCGGGCCGACGACCTGCACCGCCGGCATCCCCTGCGGCCGCTGCTCGCGGAGCTGATCCGGCTGCCCCCGGTCGAGCGGCTGGAGCTGCGGCCGCTGGCCGACGCCGACGTGGACCGGCTGGTGCGGGCCCTGGAGCCCGGGCCGCTGCCGGACGCCACGGTGCGCCGGATCGTGGAACGGGCCGAGGGAAACGCCTTCTACGCGGAGGAGTTGCTCGCCGCGACCGACACGGAGTCGGGCGGGGTGCCCAGCGGGCTCGCCGATGTGCTGCTGATCCGTTTCGAGCAGCTGTCCGAGACCGCGCAGCAGGTGCTGCGGACCGCCGCCGTCGCCGGACGCCGGGTGGAGCACGACCTGCTGCGGGAAGCGGTGGGGCTGCCGGAGGCGGAGCTGGAGTCGGCGCTGCGGGAGGCGGTGGGGCGGCAGCTGCTCGTCGCCGGGGACGACGACACCTACTCCTTCCGGCACGCACTCGCCCGCGAGGCCGTCTACGCCGATCTGCTGCCCGGGGAGCGGGCGCGGCTGCACGGCGCGTTCGCGCGGCTGCTCGCCGGGCGCGGGCACCTCGCCGAGAGTGCCGCCGAGCGCGCCCACCACTACCGGGAGAGCCACGACCTCGCCGAGGCGCTGGCCGCGTCCCTGGAGGCCGCCGATCACGCTCAGCGGGTCGGTGCGCCGGCCGAGGAGCAGCGGCATCTCGAAACGGCCCTGGACCTGTGGGCGGCGGTGGATCCCGCGAGCCGGCCGTCCGGCGGGGGCGTCGACCGGGTCACGCTGACGCTGCGGGCGTCGGCGGCCGCAGCGCACGCCGGCCGGCTGCACCGCGCGATCGCCCTCACCCGGTCCGCGCTGGCGGAGCTCGGCCAGGACGCCGACTCCGAACTCGCCGCGCGGGTCCGCTACACCCTCGCCGGGAACCTGCTGAGCGTGGACAGCCTGACGGCGGCGTTCGCCTACAGCAGCGAGGCGCTGGCGATGATCCCGGAGGATCCTCCCTCGCGTACGTGGGTGTGGGCGGCGGCCACGCATGTCCTGGCCGCACGCCATGTCGGGGAGAACGAGACCGCGTTGCGGGTCGCCCGCCGTGCCCTGGGGGTGGCGGAGCAACTGGGGGTGACCGACGCCCAGGCGGACCTGCTGATCTCACTGGCCGTTTTCGACGGGGCCGGGCGGCGCGGCCCGGAGGGCCGTGAGCGGCTGGTCAAGGCCCGTGCCCTGGCCCGGAGTTCGGGCAACGCGCCCGTGGAGCTGCGGGCCCTGTTCAACCTGGCGATGGGCTGTTACGAGTCGGGGGCCCTGTCGGAGTGCGTGCCCTGGCTGACCGAGGGCCTGGACCGGGCCCGGCAGGCCGGGCTGCTGTCCTCGACGTACCCGCTGGAGATGCGGTACCTGCGGCTGCTGGTGCTGCATGTGCTGGGCCGCTGGGACGAGTGCCTGCGCGCGGCGGCGGCCGATCCCGAGGTGCCGCAGGCGGCCGGCGGCTACACCTTCGGTCCCGCGCTGTACGTGGCGTTGGCGCGTGGCGATCTGGGAGCCGCCGACCGGGCACGTGCGCTGCTGGAGGGTCCCTTCGACTGGATGGCCACGCTGGTGGCGGGCATCGTGCTCACCGACGCCGCGGCGCTGCGTGGCGATCCCGAGGACGCGGTGCGGTGGATGCGGTCCACGGTCACGGCCCTGGCCGACGAGGCCGTCCCCCGCCCGGGCGTCACGGTCCGGCTGGCCGCCCTGGCGCTGTCCGCGGTGGCCGACGCGGCCACGGGGCTGCGGCTGACCGGCGACGAGGCGGGGGCCCGCCGCTGGAGCGACACCGCGAGCGAACTGGTGGAACTGGCCCGGGCCGTCGCCACCCACGGCGAGGGCGGCGCACCTCAGGGGCCGGAGGGGCAGGCCTGGCTGGCCCGGGCTGAGGCGGAGTGGATCCGGGCCACGAAGGGGCCGGACGCGGCCGCCTGGTCGGAGGCGGTGAGGGCGTTCGGCTACGGCGACGTCTATGAGCTGGCGCGCTGCCGTGTGCGGTACGCCGAGGCCCTGGTGGCGGCCGGGCGTCGCGAGGAGGCGGCCGCGGAGGCCCGGGCGGTCGTTGAGATCGCCGACGGTCTCGGCGCCACGCCGCTGCGGGAGCAGGTGGACGCGCTGGTGCGGCGCGGCCGGCTGTCGGACGCGCCGGGCGACGACCGGGCCGGCACGCTCACCGCGCGCGAGCAGGACGTGCTGCGGCTGCTCGCCCTCGGCCGCAGCAACCGGCAGATCGGCGAGGAGTTGTTCATCAGCGGCAAGACCGCGAGCGTCCACGTCTCCAACATCCTCGCCAAGCTGGGCGCGTCGAGCCGCGGGGAGGCCGTGGCGATCGCCTACCGCGAGGGCCTGATCACCCCGGAGCCCACGACGTCCGGCTGACGGCTCAGCCGGTCCCGCAGTCGAGGCTCCGGAGGTCGACGGCGTCGGCCATCGCCTTCATGCCCTTGTCGTTGGGGTGCAGATGGTCGCCGCCGTCGAAGGCGGGGAGCATCCGCTGGGGGTCGTCGGGGCTGCGCAGGATCCGGTCGAAGTCGGTGACCCCGTCGAACCCGCCGCTGTCGCGGATGAAGGTGTTGACCCGCTGCCGTACCGCCTCGCCGGCGGGGTCCCACTCCTGCCAGCCCTTGTAGGGCGCGATCGTGGCGCCGACGACGCACTTCCCGGCCGCGTGCGCCCGGTCGATCAGCCGGCGGTACCCGGCGATCAGCCCGGCGCTCGTGGCGCCGGGCTCGGCCTTGATGTCGTTGACGCCCTGGAAGAGGAAGACCGTGCGCACGCCCGGCAGGGACAGGGCGTCCCGCTGCACACGGTTCAGGGCGCTCTCGCCGGGGCCGTCGAAGAGAACCTTGTTCCCGGCGATGCCCGCGTTGGCCACGCCCTTGACCGCGGTGCCGGAGGTGCCGAGCCGACGGGCCAGGTAGTCGGGCCAGCGGCGGTTCCGGTCGATCGTGGAGTGCCAGCCGTCGGTGATGGAGTCGCCGAGCGCGACCACGGCACCCGTCCCCTTGCGGGGGCGCACGGTGACGGCGTCGAGGTAGACGTAGGAGCCGGTCCGCCGCTTCCAGTGCGTCGCGCCCTCCTCCGCGGTGTGGTCGCCGTCGGTGGTGTACGACGTCTGCATCCCCATCCAGTGCCCGGTGAGCGTGTCGCCCGCCCGGGAGACGTACAGGCTGACGGCGAGGGTGCGCCCGGCGGGGACGTGGCCGGGCAGCGGGTCGCTGTAGACGATGCCGCCGGCGGGGACGGTGACGGAGCGGGCGCCGCCGAAGGTCAGGCGCCTGTTGCTGCCGGGGACGAGGGCGGCGCCGTCCCGTTGCAGGCCGGCGTGGACGTTGTCGAACGTCACAGGCTCGTCGCCGAAGGCGTTCGTGAGCCGCACCCTGAGGTCGCTGCCGCCGACGCTGGTGTGCACCATCAGCCGGTAGCCGCGGCCGTCGGCCGCCTCACCGATGTGGCCGGCGGAGGAGGCCCAGGTCACCACGCCGCGCCCGGCTGCCGCCGGGGCGCTGGACGGCGGGTTCGGCCGGTCCGCCTGCGGCACCGTGCCGGTTCCGCAGCCCACTGCGACGCAGCAGGAGAGGGCGGCCAGGGCGGCACGGGGACGTGCGGTGCGGGACATGCGGCGGCGCTCCTTCGGCCGGTCGGTCGGGTGCGGGCGGGGTCGTCCCGGCGTACGCCACCGTAGCGGTGCGGCCGGCGGCACCGCGCAGGTGCCCCTCGACTGGCGTGCCGTCCGTGCCGGTCAGGGCGACTTCGGACGTCGATCCGGTCGATGTCCGGGGCGTAGCCGGAACCGCTGTCGGGATGTGGTCGGCGACGGCCTTCCTGCCGCGCGGGAAGCGGATCGGGTCGGCCTGCCGCCGGGCGTAGCGGTCGAAGCCGGCTTCACCACGCCTGGTCGCGATCGCTCTGCGCGCCGGGCGCCTTGCCCTGATTCGTCCCGGGGCCCGAGAGCCAGGGAGCCCGGCCCACCGAGGGAACCCTGACGCTCCGGCAGCCGTTGTCCGGGCACCGAATCACTCGCGGAGCGGGACAGGGGGGCGCGATGGGCGAGTTGGTTCCCGGAGGGAATCTGGCACTGCCGGGCGGAGCGGTGACGGTCCGGGTGCCCGGGCCGTTCGACGTGTCGGCGCTCGTGACCGACGACGGCGGGCGAGTCCGGGACGACGGCGACTTCGTGTTCTTCAACCAGCCGGCGGCGCCGGGGGCCGTGCTGCGGGGCGACGCGCTCACCGTGGACCCGCCGGGGCTGCGCGCCGGCGCGACCCGGGTGACCGTCGTCGTGAGCCCCGCCGACCCCGAAACCGCCCTCGGCGGCCTGCCCTCCCCCACGCTGCACGTCACCGACGCGAAGAACCGTCCGCTCGCCCGCTTCACCCCGCGGCGCCCCGGCCCGGAGACGGTGCTGCTGCTCGCGGAGCTCTACCGTCGCGGCGACCGCTGGAAGCTGCGCGCCCTGGGCCAGGGGTACGCCGACGGACTGGCGGGACTCGCACGGGACTTCGGCGTCGACGTCGTGGACGACACCTCCCCCACCGCTCCCGTGCCCGCCTCCGTGGCCCCCGGACCGGACGGCTTCCCACCTGCGGCCGGCTCCGTCGCCGATCCCGACGGCTTCCTGCCCTTGGTCAACTCCGCCCGCGCCACGGGTGGTTCGCCACCGCTCTCCTTGGACGGCCGCCTGGTGTCGGCGGCTCGGGTGCACGCCGGCGCCATGGCCGCGGCCGGACGTCTCGGCGTCGAGACGCCCGACGGTGTCTCCGTCTACCAGCGTGTCATCGGCTCCGGGTTCGCCTACCTCGCCGTCGGCGAGCACCTGGTGTCCGGACCGCGCACGGCCGCCGAGTTCGTCGCGTACTGCCTGCGCACGGACGGGCCCCGGCGCACCCTGCACGACCCGGCGTTCACCCACGCCGGACTGGCATATGTGCACGACGGGCCCTCCGGTGACGTCTACTGGACGGCCCTGTGGGCCAGGCCCTTCACCCCGGACGGGCTGGCCGGCACGGCGGCGGCCGTCATCGACCTCACCAACCGGGAGCGCACCCGGCACGGCCTCCCGCCCCTGTCCGCCGACCCGCTGCTCACCACGGCCGCCCAGGCGCACAGCGCGGACATGGTGGCCCGCGCCTTCTACGCGCACACCGCACCGGACGGCGGTCAGCCCTGGGACCGGGCCGCCGCCGCGGGTTCCACCCGGCGTTCCGTCGGCGAGAACATCGCCTGTGGCCAGCGCTCCCCCGCCGACGTCGTGGAGGGCTGGATGAACAGCCCCGGCCACCGGGCCAACATCCTCACACCCGGCTTCACCCACATCGGCGTGGGCTTCGCCGGCGGCGGGCGGGCCGGCACGTACTGGACGCAGCTCTTCGGCGGTTGACGGCCGCCCGCTTCACGACGGGACCTCCTGCGCGATCTTGGCGGAGGGAATCGCTCCGGGCGAGGATGCCGGTATGAAGGGTGACCTCTTTTCCAATGAGCACATGGTGCAGCCGGCCGTGGCGCCGGGCATGGCGGTCGAGAACGCCAAGTGCATCCGATACACGGTGAACGGTGAAATGCTCGCCCGGCAGGGCGCGATGATCTCCTACCGCGGCAACCTCCAGTTCGAACGCAAGGGCCAGGGCGTGGGCGGCATGCTCAAGCGCGCCGTCACCGGCGAGGGGCTGCCGCTGATGGCGGTGCGCGGACAGGGTGAGGCCTGGTTCGCGCACGAGGCGCAGAACTGTTTCATCGTCGACGTCGAGCCCGGCGACGAGTTCACGGTCAACGGCCGCAACGTCCTGTGTTTCGATGCCACGTTGTCGTATCGCATCGCGACCGTGAAGGGCGCGGGCATGACCGGCGGCGGCCTCTTCAACAGCGTCTTCACGGGGCACGGCAAGCTGGGCCTGGTGTGCGAGGGCAATCCGCTCGTCATCCCGGTCTCGCCGCAGTACCCGGTGTACGTCGACACCGACGCGATCGTCGGCTGGACCGCGGGTCTGCAGACCTCGCTGCACCGCTCCCAGTCCATCGGGTCGATGCTGCGCGGCGGCTCCGGCGAGGCCGTGCAACTGCTGCTCCAGGGCGAGGGCTATGTCGTCGTCCGGCCGAGTGAGGCGACACCGCAGAGGGCCGGCCAGCACTGAACACCCATCAGGTGATCTGCGCCTCACAGGCAACCCGGTCCGTCCCGCCGACGTCTTGATCGGCAACAGGTGCTGCCCTGGCCCTTGTGGCCAGGGCAGGTTTTCACCCTTCTATGCACCTCATGTATACGCACTGTGTATACATGAGGTGCATACGGACCGAAAGGCATCGATGTACGGCAAGGCATTCGCCCCGGAGTACCAGGGCGCGCTCACCACTCTGTCCGTCAACTCCTCCCTGACCGACGTCCTGGCCGCCGGTACCGAGCAGTTGAGAGCGGCCGAGCGCGCCGGTCAGCCCGGGGAGGCGGCGCGTTCCGGTCTCGCGGTGGCCGAGGCGCACCGCCGGCTGGGCCGGGTCGAGGACGCGGACCGGGCCTGGAAGGCGAGCTACCGCGCGGCCCGGCAGGCCGGCGACGTCGGGGCGATGGCCTGGGCGCTGTGGAGCGGCGGCACCCTGGCCCGGCAGCGCGGCGCGCTCCGGCTGGCCCGCAGGCTGCTCCAGCTGGCTGCCGACCTCGGCGAACGCGGCGGGGACATCGTCGTCCGCGGTTACTCGCTGGCCGGCCTCGCCGAGACCGGCCGCATCCAGGGCGACTACGAGGCCGTCGGGCGACTGCACGAGCAGTTGCTCGCCGAGGCCCGGCGGCGCGGGGAGGCGCGGCACACGGTGTGGGCGCTGGAGGGCATCGCCCAGATGCACCGCAACACCGGGCGCTACGACACGGCGTACGCGCTGTTCGAGGAGGCCGCCGAGATCGCCGCTCGGGCCGACGACCGGCGCGGTCACGCCTGGGCGCTGCGCGGGCTGGCCGACGTGGTGTCGGTGCGCGACGGGGACACCGAGCGGGCCCTGGAACTGCTGAGCGAGGCGGAGACGGCGTGCCGAGCGATGCGGCTGTCCAGCGCGCTGGCCTACAACCACAAGATGCGCGGCAACGTCCTGTACCGGGCGGGGCGTTACACCGAGGCCCGGGAGCTGTACGAGCAGGCGCTCGCCGAGTTCCGCGAGATGAGCGAGCCGCGCGGGGAGGCCCTGTCGCGGCTGGGACTCGCCAAGTCCCTGGCCCGCCTGGGCCGCGACCGCGCCGAGACGGCGGCCGAACTGGCCGACCTCGCCGGCCTGCTGGAGCGCATCGGCCTCCAGCACGCCCGCCGGATGGTGGCCCGGGCCCACGAGGAACTCGGCATACCGGCCGCCGAGCAGTCGGCGACGGAGGCCGCACGATGACGGCGCCGCCCACGACGATGCAGACGGCACGACGGGGCACCACGACGGCACCGCCCCCGGCAACCGACCGGCCACGACGGCAGGACGCGGTGCAGGAGGCTCCGGCTACGGCACGGCCGACGCGGCAGGACGCGGCGCACGAGGCTTGCGGTGCGGCACGACCGCGGCAGGACGCGGCGCACGGCGCTCCCGCTACGGCACGGCCCACGCCGCAAGACGCGGCGCACGAGGCTTGCGGTGCGGCACGACCGCGGCAGGACGCGGCGCACGGCGCTCCCGCTACGGCACGGCCCACGCCGCAAGACGCGGCGCACGAGGCTTGCGGTGCGGCACGACCGCGGCAGGACGCGGCGCACGGCGCTCCCGCTACGGCACGGCCCACGCCGCAAGACGCGGCGCACGGCGCTCCCGCTGCGGCACGGCCCACGCGGCAGGGTAAGTCTGGCGCCCTCACGGCCGGCTCTCTCGCGGACGGCTCTCTCACCACCGGCGCTCTCGCGACCGGCCCCGGCGTCATCCCCCGTGTCCTCGACCGCTGCCGCGCCCTGGTCCGGCCCGCCCTGGAGGAGGCCGTCGGGCGGCTGCACCCCTGGGTCGGCGAGATGGCCGCCTACTCCTTCGGCTGGTGCGAGGTCGGCGGTGCGCCTGCCGTCGCCTCCGGCGGCAAGGGCGTACGGCAGGCGCTGGCGGTGCTCGGGGCCGAGGCGGCCGGTGCGCCGGAGCGGGCCGGGGTGGCCGCGGCCGTCGCGGTGGAGCTGGTGCACACCTTCTCCCTGCTGCACGACGACATCATGGACGGCGACGGGGACCGGCGAGGCCGCCCGACCGTGTGGAAGGCCTACGGCACGGGGCCCGCGGTGCTCGCGGGCGACGCCCTGTTCGCCCTGGCCGTCGAGACGCTGGCCGCGCAGCCGGGTGGCGCCGAAGCCGTGCGGACCCTGTCCGTGGCGCTGGGCGACCTGGTGCGCGGGCAGGCGGACGACCTGCTGTTCGCCGACCGTCCGTGGACCGGGCCGCAGCGGGTGCGGCCCGACGAGTACCGGGCGATGGCGGAGCACAAGACGGGCGCGCTGCTGGGCTGCGCGGCCGCGCTGGGTGCCGTGCTCGGGGGTGCCGGCCCCGAGACGGTCGCCGCGCTCGACCGGACGGGCCGGCATCTCGGGGTCGCGTTCCAGATCGTCGACGACGTGCTGGGCATCTGGGGTGATCCCCGCGTCACCGGCAAGCCGGTCCACGGCGATCTGCGCGAGGGGAAGAAGACGTTCCCCGTACTGGTGGCGCTCGACTCCCCTGGGGGCGGCCGGATCGCCGACCTCCTGGAGTCGGGGGGCGCACCGGAGACGGCGGCGTCCCTGATCGAGGAGGCCGGCGGACGCTCGGCGGCCCTGGCGGAGGCCCGACGGCACATCACCGCCGTCGAGGCGGCCCTCGCCGACCTGCCGTCGACCACCCGTGCCGCCGACGAACTGCGTTCGCTGCTGGACTACCTGGTGCGGCGCGACGTCTGAGCGACACGAGCGGGTGCGCGACGCCGACGCCGTCACCGCGTTGACCTCGGCCCCACGCGCGCGTCAGGGTTCGACACGGCGCGTTTCGTGATCCCGCGCCGGAAGGATGGCTGCCATGATCGGCATCTCGGACATCGAAGCCGCGGCGGGGCAGATCGCCGGGCACGTCGTGCGCACCCCGACGGTGGACAGCCCGGGGCTGTCGGCGTTGCTCGGTGCCCCGGTCACCGCGAAGCTCGAACTGCTGCAGCGGACCGGTTCGTTCAAGTCGCGAGGGGCCACGGCGAAACTGCTGTCGCTGGGCGAGGCGGAACGGGCCGCGGGCGTGGTGGCGGTCAGCGGCGGCAACCACGGGATCGCCCTCGCGGTCATGGCCGCGGCTCTCGCTGTGAAGGCCACGGTGGTGATGCCGCGCTCGGCGCCCGCCCGTGCCGTGGAGATCGCGGAGGCGGCCGGAGCGTCGGTGCGGCTGACCGATGACATGGACGGCGCTTTCGCGCTCATGACGCGGCTGCAGCAGGAGGGGCTGACCCTGGTCCACCCCTTCGACGACCCGGTGGTGATCGCCGGACAGGGCACGGTCGGGCTGGAGTTCGCCGCCGACGCCGGTGAACTCACGGACGTCCTTGTGAGCATCGGGGGTGGCGGGCTGATCGCCGGCGTCGCCGCGGCGCTGCGTGCCCGCCGGCCCGGGGTGCGGGTGTGGGGCGTGGAGACCGAGGGCGCGCAGGCCATGTCCGAGGCGCTGGCGGCCGGTGGTCCGCTGCCGGTCGCCCTGTCGTCGATCGTCTCCACCCTCAGCGCGCCGTCCGTGTCACAGCTGACGTACGACCATGTCTCCGCCCTGGTCACCGAGGTTCTCGTGGTCCCGGACCGGGAGGCCGTGCGGGGCTCGCTGGATCTGGCCGACCATGCCAAGGTGTGGGCCGAACCGGCGGCCGGCTGCCTGCTGCCCGCCGCCCGGCAGGTCCTGGAGCGGGTCGGCGAGGGGGCCCGGCTCGGCCTGGTGGTGTGCGGGGGCAACGTGACGACGGGCGATCTGTTCGCCTGGTCGCGTCGCTTCGGTCTGGGCTGACGTTCCGGTGGCTCCCGGGGAATCCCGCGCGGAATTCATCGGAGGGCTGCGAGTTCAGACCTTGTACACGTCCGCATTTACCGCCGGTTACCAGCAGGCCGGGCAGGAATTCGCGAATCCGCGGGCGCGGCGGGCCGATTTCTCCGGCCCGCCGCGGTCTCGGCACCGAGGTGAGCCGCCCCCGAGGCGGCGAAAGACCGTTTTTTCTCGCACAGTTGATCCCTTCTCTTGAACAAAAGACAGAAATGAACACGGAGTTGCGATCCGTTTGAACGCAGGGCGCCTCACCCCCCGTACCTCTGGAAAAGGTCAGAGCCAGGTTTCCAGCGAGGGATGGCCATGGGCAGGGCGCACGTCTCCACACACCATTTGGTCGCCGGCCGGTACCGGCTGCAAGAGATCATCCAGCGCGAGACCAACCGCATCTGCTGGTACGCCGAGGACACCGGGGCCGGCGAGATCTCCCGCCCGTGCCTCGTGACCCAGGTCGGGCTTCCGGAGGACCCGGGTGGGGTCGAGCGCCGGGCCGCCGCCCGGCTGCTGCGCACCACCGAGAACATGGCGCTGCTGTGCCCGGGCCGGATCGCCACGGTGGTCGACGCCGTCGAGGAGGCCGGTGCCCTGTGGACCGTGAACGAGTGGATCGACGGCACCCCGCTGGGCGAACTCCTCTCGGAGCAGGGCACGTTCAACTACGTGCGGGCGGCGCGGATCGGCCTGGAGCTGCTCGACGTGCTGGACGCCGCGCACGCCCAGGGCATCACGCACGGCGAGCTCAGTCCCGGCCAGGTGTTCGTGCGCGAGGACCACTCGGTCGTCGTCACCGGCTTCGGCCTGGCCGGCGCGACCCACGCGCCCCGGCTCACGGCACCCGCGTACGCCTCCCCGGAGCAGGCCCGCGACGAGCGCATCGGCCCCGCGGCCGACCTGTGGGCGCTGGGCTCGATCCTGTACACGATGACCGAGGGGCGCCCGCCGTTCCGGGACCGGGGACGCCCGGAGAACACCCTGAAGGGCGTGGACCGGCTGCCGCTGCGCACGCCGGTGCGCGCCGGGCCGCTCACCCAGGCCGTGCAAGGGCTGCTCCGCAAGGACTCACGGGAGCGGCTGACTCGCCAGGTGGTGCGTGAGGCGCTGACCCGGGCACTGAGCGAGGATCCCGAGGCGGCCCTGGCCGCGGCACCGGTGCCGCGGCTGCGCGGCGCCTACGCCGCGATGCGCCCGGGGGGGCCGGCGTGGAGCAGACGGACCATGGTGGTGGGAACGACCCTGGCCGTCGTCACCGTCGCGGTCGCCATCCTCGCCGCGACCCAGGGGCTGCCCGGCACGGACAGCGGCAGCGACGCGGCCGAATCACCGGTCCGGCCCCCGGCCTCCGCCGCCACACCGGGCGAGGGCGCGGGCGGCGACAGCGCCGATCCGACCGCGGCGCCCAGCCCGTCCAAGTCCCCCTCCCCCAACCCCACTTC
>NZ_JAIGQA010000319.1:0-4063 GCF_019733245.1 Streptomyces sp. WAC04114 | reverse complement strand
GCCGACGCCGCGGGGGGCGCCGGAGGCCGCGCGGGGGCGGCCGACGCCGGCGGGGTGACCCGCGCCGGGACGGAATCGGCGGGCGCCGCGAAGGGTACCGGTGGCCCGGCGGGGGCGGCCGACGCCGGCGGGGTGACCCACGTCGGGACGGAATCGGCGGGCGCCGCGAAGGGTGCCGGTGACCGGGCAGGGGCTGCCGACGCCGGCGGGGTGACCCCCGTCGGGACAGGGTCGGTGGGCGCCGTCGGGGGCGTCGGTGTCAGGGAGCGGACGGCGCCGTGGAGTCGTTCGAAGACCTCCTGCGGCATGGTGTCGACCCGGTCCAGGATCGCCGCCGCCCGCGGGTCGGTGGCCCGCGCCTCGCGCTTCTCCTCATCGGTCAGCAGCATCGTGCGCAGCGTGAGGATCTCGTCGATCTCGGCGGCGTCGTGCAGATCGCCCGGGCTCTCGGGAGCGACCTGGGGGTGGTCGGGCAGGATGATCGGCGCCGACAGCAGGACGGGTCCGGTGTCGCCGGCCTCACCGCCGAGCACGGGGAAGGTGAACTCGTTGCGGCACGCGCGCGCGAGAGCTTCCAGGTCCGCCGGAGGATCGATCAGCGAGACGAACTCCACCCCGTCCCCGCCGATGAGCGTGTGGGTGGCGATGAGGGCCCGGCGCAGTGCCTCGTCCCGAGGAGTGCGCGGTGCCGGGGCGGGCCCGGTGTTCCTGGTCGTCACGCGGATCCGGCAGAGGCCGTCGGAGAGCCGCTCCGCGGAGACGGTGGTCTCGGCGCGGATCTCCTCGCGGCTGCGCACCACCCGCCCGGCGTCGTGGGGCAGGGGCTCGACGTCCTCCCCCTCCGTGGCGCTCACCGCGACGGTGCGTCCGCCCCGGAGGAGTTCATCGAGCGGGGCCTCGATCTCGCACTCGCGCGGCAGCGCCTCGTCGAAGGTGAGATGCACCGTGCCGTCGTCGCCGCGCAGCGACTCGACGGGGCGGCCCGCTTCTTCCACCTGCTTGCGCTGCATCTGGAGGTAGCGGATCCGCACGCGGAGGCGGGCACTGTCCGGCTGCCGGACCCGCAGCAGGCACTCGGTCTGCTGGTACCAGGAGTCGGCGGAGCCGGAGATACCGGGAGTGACGGGACCGCCCGCCTCCACCCAGTCCCGGGGGAACAGCACGCCGAACTGCCAGCGGACGCGGTTCTTGGCGGAGGAACGGCGGTAGGGGTAGAGGAGGTAGCCCTCGTAGAGGACGGCGTCGGCGACGGCGCCGAGCTGCTCGAGGACGCCCGGGGACGGGCCTGCGCCGCCCCTCGTGGCAGCGCTCTTCGTGCCGCCCTCGGCCAGTGCCTCCGCCATCGCGCCTCCTCGTCACCGTCGTCACCGTGTGCACGCGCATTCCTTCCACCACGGTCACACCGGTCATCCACGGTCGCCTCCTCCGGCGCAGCGGGATTGGGCCGTTCGGGGTGGTCCTGAGGCCGCGGCCGGGCGGCCCGGGAAGGTTCGCCCGGATCAGGGAGCGCGGCGACGGGCCCGTCAGCGCCGAGGCGCGACGGGCCCGTGTCGGTGGTGCGGAGGGTGGGACGGGTTCAGCGCCGTACGTGGGAGAGCCTGCGCGCGAGCAGCGGGACGACGACCGCGGCGGCCACCACATGGGACGCGGCGAGGACGACCCGGGTGGACGTGGCGGTGTGCGGGGCGACGGCCGGCCCGGCGAGGGACAGTGCGGTGAGGACGACGGTGGTCACGGTGAAGGTGCGGGCCGGCCGCTCGGCCCAGCGGGCGAGGACGACCGCGAGGACGATTCCGGCGAGCGACCAAAACACCACCCCGCCGAAGAAGCCGCCGACCGGGATCTCCGCGGCCTCCGTGGCCCCGGGACTCGCCGCTTCCATCGGGACACCGGCGGCCCGCGCGACGAGCGCGAACGCCTCCGTCACCACGGCTCCGGCGAGGGTGGCCAGAAGGCCGACCAGCCACACGGGGCGGGTGGAGAGAAGGCCGGACTCGGATCGCTGTGCCTGGGTCTGACGCGTCGTCACACTCATGTCACTGTCTCCTGAGAGGCGTTGGGGCGCTGTGGGGCGTACGAAGAGGTAGACCGGACGGCGACGCGGAACTCATCGGTGCCCGGGGGGCGTCTTCACGGAGCCGGTGGTTCATCCGGATGGTTCACCGAGCCGGTGGTTCATCCGGATGGTTCACCGAGCCGGTGGTTCATCCGGATGGCACACGTCACCCGCACGAACCGGCGCGTCACGGGAAGGCGTTGTCCCATGGATCAGCCGACGCATCACCCCCGCCCCACCACCAGCCCCGCCGTCACGACCCTGGCCGACCCGCTGGTCAACCGGGGCACCGCCTTCACCCGGCGCGAACGCGAGGAGCTGGGGATCGACGGGTTGCTGCCGCCCGCGGTGGAGACCCTGGACGAGCAGGTCGCCCGTGCCTACGAGGCGTTCCACGGCTACGACAAGCCCCTCAACCGGCACATCTACCTGCGGCAGCTCCAGGACACCAACGAGGTCCTGTTCTACCGTCTGGTCACCGAGTATCTGGAGGAGCTGCTGCCCGTCGTCTACACGCCGACGGTGGGCGAGGCATGCCAGAAGTTCAGCGAGATCTACCGGCGGCCGCGCGGTCTGTTCCTGACCTGGGAGGACCGGCACCGCTTCCGGGACATCCTGCGCAACCGCCCGCACCGCGACCACGACGTGGACGTCATCGTCGTCACCGACGGCCAGCGCATCCTCGGCCTGGGCGACCAGGGCGTCGGCGGCATGGGCATCCCCATCGGCAAGCTGAGCCTCTACACGGCGATCGGCGGCATCCACCCCGCCCGCACCCTGCCGATCCTGCTGGACGTGGGCACCGACAACGAGACCCTGCTCGACAACCCCCGCTACCTGGGCCGGCGCGACCGGCGGCTGACCGGCGCCGAGTACGACGAGATGATCGAGGCGTTCGTCGCGGCGGTCGAGGCGGAGCTGCCCGGGACGCTGTTGCAGTGGGAGGACTTCGCCACCGCGCACGCCCATCCGATCCTCGCCCGCTACCGCGACCGGCTGCTCACGTTCAACGACGACATCCAGGGCACCGCGGCCGTCACGCTGGGCGCCCTGTCCACCGCGGCGGACGTGGCCGGCACCCCGCTGCCCGAGCAGCGCGTGGTGATCCTGGGAGCGGGATCGGCCGCGATCGGCGTCGCCGACATGATCCGTACGGCCATGATCGACGAGGGTCTGGCGGAGGACGAGGCGACGGCCCGGTTCTGGATCGTCGACATCGACGGGCTGCTGGTGTCCTCGCGCTCAGAACTGACCCCGCAGCAACGGGCGTTCGCGCGGCACGACAGCGAGGTGGCCGACTGGGACGGCACCGGCCTGGCCGAAGTGGTGCGCCGCGTCGAGCCGACGGCGCTCATCGGGCTGTCGACGGCGCACGGCGCGTTCACCGAGGAGATCGTGCGCCAGATGGCGTCGACCTGCGAACGGCCCGTCGTCTTCCCGCTCTCCAACCCCACCTCGCACTCCGAGGCCGAGCCCGCCGACCTCACCCGCTGGACCGACGGGCGGGCACTGATCGCCACCGGCTCACCCTTCCCGCCGCTGACGGTCGACGGGCGGGAGGTGCCGGTGGCGCAGTCGAACAACGTGTACGTCTTCCCGGCCATGGGCCTCGCGGTGACCGCGAGCCGGGCCACCCGGGTCACGGACCGCATGCTCGTCGCCGCCGCCCGCGCCGTCGCGCGGTGCGCGGTCCGGGCGGCGGACGGCGAGGACCTGCCCGTGCCGCTGCTGCCGCCGCTGACCGGGATGCGGGAGTCCGCCCGCGAGATCGCCCTGGCCGCGGCCCTCGCCGCCGTGGAGGACGGGGTGGCCCCGCAGGCCACGGAGGAGGAGCTGCGCAAGGCCGTCGCCCGGGCGCAGTGGACGCCCATGTACGAGGACTAGTACTGCAACGGTGCTTGTTCTGAGTGCTGGGCAGTTTTCAAGGGCTGTGTCCGCGTCGTTTGTAGTGACTCAGGCGGGCTTGGTGTTGCCGTCTGCGGCGCCAGGTTGACCAGTGCAGAATGT